>NZ_JBFUKU010000042.1:0-28878 GCF_056400685.1 Pseudomonas sp. P5_A12
GTCCCGTCAGATGAGCTGACAGGACATTGAGCGCGACGGGCACCCTCCCTCTGCTTACCTCCTTCTACGCTTCTGACGGTGACGACATCGGTCAACCATCAGGAGAAAGTGCATGTCATCGTTTCAAGGTATTTGGGTTCCTCTCGTCACACCGTTCAACAATGGCGCCATTGACTTCGTTGGCTTGCGCCGGTTGGTCAGCCATCTGATGGAAAAAGGTATCAACGGGATAGTAGTTTGCGGCACCACCGGCGAAGCCGCTGCGCTCAGTAAACAAGAACAACTGGCGGTGCTCGATGCGGTGCTGGAGCAAGTGCCGGCCCGGCAGGTCGTGATGGGCCTGGCCGGTAACAACCTGATCGAGCTGTTGCACTTTCAGCAGGAGATTCTCAAGCGCCCCGTGGCAGGCCTGCTGGTGCCGCCGCCGTATTACATCCGGCCGTCCCAGGCGGGGCTCGAAAGTTTTTTCAAGACGGTCGCCGATGCCTCCAGCGTGCCGCTGATCCTCTACGACATCCCTTACCGTACCGGCGTGGCCTTCGAACAGGCGACCCTGCTCAATATCGTTAACCATGAGCGTATCGTGGCGATCAAGGACTGTGGCGGCAATATGAGCAACACCTTGGCTCTACTGGCCAGTGGTAAGGTCGATGTGTTGTGCGGTGAAGACAATCAGATCTTCAACGCCTTGTGTCTGGGCGCCAAGGGCGCAATTGCTGCTTCAGCCCATGTGCATCCCGAACACTTTGTTGTACTGTTTCAGCAGATCCGCGACAACCAGTTGCCCGCCAGCCGCAAGACATTTTTCAAATTACTGCCTCTGATTCAAAGCCTGTTTATCGAACCCAATCCTGCTCCGGTGAAAACCGTCCTGGCCCTCGAAGGCTTGATCGGTGACGAACTGCGCGCTCCGATGCAAGCGAGCAGCGGAGCTTTGAAAGTACGTTTGCAGGGTGTGCTGAAGGAGCTGGAAAGCAAATAAAGTTCGGCATCAGGAGATCATTGGCCGGAACGAACACGATCGCAAGGTGAGCCTATTAACTTGTCTTTCGAAAGTGTTCAGCCGGCCCTTTGGCCCGAAGAGGCGACTCCACTTCGTTCACATCAGCAGAACGACCTCATCGGGCACTGATCTGTTAGAGATACCCACTATCGGTTCAGATATTTCGATCAAATTCAGATCTGGATCGCGAACATAAACGGAGCGAATCGGGCCAGTAGCGCCGGTGCGTTGTACAGGGCCTTCGATGATCGGCCAATGACAGCTTCGAAGATGCTCGATGACTTGCTCCAAGCGGCAACTGGCGATGAAACAGAGATCTAATGAGCCCGGCACCGGCCGATGCGCTTTTGGCTCAAACTCCTTCCCCCGCACATGCACATTTATTTTTTGATCGCCGAAACGGAAAGCTAACCGGCCTTCCCCGAATGTTTCAAGGCGCATCCCCATCACACGCACATAGAAATCCATGCAGGCTTCTGCGTCTACGGTGGTGAGTACAAGGTGATCCAGATGAGCTATCAATGTGTTGGCTCCACTTCATTGCTAGCCCCTTTCCAGCGGCTGCAGYTTCATTGTGAATGGGATGGCGTCACCCTCTGCAATACCCTGCCATGCGTGTGGCCATGGGGTGATGAGCACACCAATCGCCAACTCATTGCGTTACACCTAAACCAGGGCAAACGATCATGAATCACAGGGCCATGCGCTCTTAGCACGATCCTCTTTCTAAGAGTCTGACAAACCTCAGGAGTGAAACAGGACGAAGCCTTCCACCGGCACCCGCTCGCTTGCGAGTGTGTTCTCGACCTTGGTGCTATCTGCATATCCCAAGCTCATGGCGCACACCATTTTTTGATCGCTCGGTAAATTCAAGTGCTCGGTAATCAGTCGATGGTATTTGTTGAAAGCAGCTTGCGGGCAGGTATCTAGATCGAATGTTCGGGCCATCAGCATCACATTTTGTAGAAACATGCCGAAGTCGAGCCATGATCCCTGCTCCATGCTCCGATCAGTCGTGAATACAATTCCCACCGGCGCGTCAAAAAAATCAAAATTACGCGCATGCTGTGCCTTCATCGCGAGCTTATCTTCGCGTGGTATACCCAGTAACGAATAGAGTCCCCACCCCAAGGCTCGCCGACGATCAATGAACGGCGACTTCCAGGTCTTGGGATAGTAAGCAAACTCTTCTTGATGCAGATCGTTCTGTTCAGGATCTTCCAAAATCGTCGCGATCTTGCGCGACAACGCGATTTTTGTCTCCCCCGTGAGGACGTGAGCTACCCAAGGTTGAATATTGCTGCCCGAGGGAGCTCTCGAAGCGTGGGAAAATATTGCTTCTAGCACGCTTCGCTCAATCGGATCGGACAAAAATGCTCTCACTGAACGGCGAGTTTCAATGGCCTCGACCACGCTCACTTTCGACTGGCACATAAGCCCTCCAATTCTGGTATCAAATGACACTCTCCTTGTCGTTACCACCTATAGGATGCGAAGGCGTATCACAGTTGGAATCACTGCGGCTGCAACTCGATGATCCGAAAAAAAATGGCGAATTATCACGTCCAAAGTAGAAAAAAACGCTGACTAAAGCGTCAGCGCTGAGGAAAAAAACACCATAATCAGCAACCTCGAAATGCGCGTATTTCGTTCGTGCCGAGATATTAAAACAAAGGAATGCTATAGCTCACGAACACTCGATTTTGATCTTGATTCCGAGCCGCCTCACTATTGGATTTACCATTACGCCAACCGAACGCCACGTTTTTAAGCGCTCCGGATTGAACGACGTAATCCAGAGTAAAGTCTCTTTCCCACTCCTTCTGATCACTACCGGAGGTTGTCTTGATGTTGTCGCCGGAGAGGTAAATAACCGACGCCTTCAAACCTGGAATACCCACCGCAGCGAAGTCGTACGCGTACTGACCGAAAGCTGTATTCTCACCTGCACGGGTAAAGCTTTGAATCAGGCGATCGGTGTAGAGGTACAGGCTCGTGCCACCGGCGCCTTTGTCTACCAAGCTCCCCTGATTGAGTTGAGTAAAATTGCTGCCATCCGAAACGCTTTGATACCCCGCCGTAACAGCATGTCCACCCACGGTGTAAATCAGTGCAGCACTCCAGGTGCGGTTATCAATCTCGCCATCGCCGCTTTCGGTGAAGCCACTTATTCTGTATCCAGTGGTGCCGGAGCTATTCTCCCCTGACGAGTCTGTCTTGAAGTAGCGCAGGTCAGTTTTCAGGTATTGATTTTCCGAAATCGTCAGCGTGTGAATCAGTCCGAAAAAATGCTGGGTATAGTAGTCGTCGAGATTGGCGTAGTAGTACTGAGCGGTCAGGTCTTTGGTGACCTTCCAATCACCCCCAGCAAAGTCGAACTTGTTACTTTCACGCGTGCCGCCGGCCACGGAAAGCCCCGTTTGATCGGTCGAACCACGGCCCGTCGCATGTTCGATCCGACCGCCAGTCAAAGTCAGATTCTTGATCTCGCCTGAAGTAATCTGGCCACCTTCGAAAGTTTGTGGCAGCACACGCCYATCATTGGCGACCAAGATCGGAAGCTTCGGAATGAGGGTACCGTAGCGAAGCTCGGTCTTTGAGATTTTGACTTTCCCGGTAAGCCCAAGCCGGCTCCACTCGTCAACGGCGCTGTTGTCACCGTCAGAAGGAATCATCGTGCTCCCAACATGCCGTCCTTTACCGCTGTCTAACGTGATGCCCATCAGGCCAAGGGCATCGATACCAACGCCGACAGTGCCATCGGTATAACCAGACTTGAAATCGAGCATGAAGCCTTGCGCCCACTCCTCAGTTTTCGAGGGGGCTGCTGTACCATCGCGGTTATCGTTACTGAAATAAAAATTCCTCAGTCCCAAGGTAGCTTTGCCATCACTTAGGAAATCGGCATATGCATGGCTACTTAGTGCAGTACAGGCAAGGGCAAAAGTTGTAGTACATGCCTTTTTATACATTTAAACGCTCCGATTTTTTTATTTTAAGAAGCAGAAGCAACACAAATCTGCCAACCAGCCCCGATACGACTTGAACTAGTCGGGTTAGAAGTCCGAGCAGCGAGGCGCCAGGGGCAATTTCTTGCGACCTGCTGGAGGTTAAAGCGAGCGATGAAAAACGACTAATTCAATTATCATTGTGATTATGCAATCTAATCTATCAATCTGCAGTGTGTAGGTTTTAGAGGACAACTAAGGCAGTAGATGAAGTTCATAAATTTGAATTTCAGCTGCACCGCCTGAAGCGGGGTCGATCAAGTATCTATATAGCTTGAATTCAATTAACAAACCTCGCAAGTTATCGACGCCAAAAACCGGTCACAAGCATTGGAGACCGAAAACCCAACGTCATTTAACTTACCGAGTCCTCCTTGACTCAGTTATGTTCATCCTAATATGGCGCGCAATCGCCCGAGAGTCCCTGCCAGATCTTTCTTACAATCACTCCAAACTTGTGCTCGGCATCATTTGTTTAGTCCCACTGCGGAGACTTTTAAATCCGGCCTGCTGTTCAACCTGTCCGTTGCCATCGAGATAACCATATCGTCGAAGGTCGGGCATCAGATATGAAGCGATTGCGGTGACTCCAACTATTGCCGTTACGTAATAGAAGAAATAGTGTTCCACACCTGCTACCCGAAAGCTCAGCGCGACATATTCTGAAGACCCTCCGAACAATGCTGCTCCAATTGCATACGGTAAACCAACGCCCAGGGCCCGAACGCTCGCAGGAAAGAAATCCGTCTTCACTACGCCAACGACTGGTGAGAAAAAAGAGCCAATAACCAGTCCAAGCACCACCAGCAAAAACGCTTCTATCGCACTTTGAGCATGGCTCAGTGCATTCAAAATAGGCCCAACAGTTAGCACACCCAGAGTGCCAAAAATCATCATATTTTTCTTGGTGCCAATCCGATCAGCCAGCATCCCGAATAGAGGTTGCATCGCCATAAAAATGATCAAAGCAAAGATCATGATGGTCGTGACTGTCGCTGCGGACAGGCCTGCTGACACCACCAACAGTTTTTGCATATAAGCGGTGAATGTATAATAGTAAAGCGAGCAACCGATGGTTACAGTGAAGGTCAGTATTACCGCTCGTTTATGCTTAGCCAGAGCCACGATAGAACCCGCTTCCTTGTGGTTCATGTTTTCTTCAGTGGCGGTTTCGACCATGGAACGGCGCAAGAATAGTACGACTACTGCAGCAAAGGCACCGATAAAGAAAGGGATTCTCCAACCCCACTCCTTGAGCATGTCTTGAGGTAAAACATGCTGCAAGAGCGACACGGTTAGCAGCGCGAGCAGTTGACCACCCATGATGGTCATATATTGGCATGACCCATAGAGCGCTCGGCGGCCTTTCGTTGAAACCTCACTGAGGTAGGTCGCACCGGTGCCGTACTCAGCGCCTACGGCAAGTCCTTGCATCAATCGTGCAACGACCAGCAGCGCCGGTGCAGCAACACCTATGGTTTGATAGGTAGGCAAAACTGCAATCAGTAGGGATCCGCCACACATCAGTAGAACGGACAACATCATCGATAGCTTGCGGCCTTTCTTGTCAGCGATACGACCAAATATCCAACCACCCAGGGGGCGCATGAAAAAGCCGACCGCAAACACGGCTGCAGTTGCCAGAAGCTGTGTAACTTGATCGCCAGCGGGGAAGAACAGCGATGCGAAGTAGATCGAGGTGTACGCATAGATGAAAAAGTCGAACCACTCCACCAGCGCACCTGAACACACGCCTGCGATGGCGCGAAATCGTTGGAGCCCGGTCAAGTGAAGATGATTTGTATCTTGCACGCTGCTCATACACTTACCTCTTATTGTATTGTTTTAGGCAAAGCAATAACGTCAACGCTATATCGTCATCGGACAGAGCGAAGCTTGATACTTGTGTGATTTGAAAGTGAGTTCTGCCAGCGCCCCTAGTGAAGCGCTGGCGAAACCCGCGGCTAGAACACGATCAGATCGCGCAGCGAGTTGCCGCTGGCCAAGCGATCAAAACCGACGTTGATATCCTCCAGCTTGAATCGCTCACCTATTAACTTGTTAATCGGCAGCTTACCCGCGCGGTAGAGAGCGATGTAACGAGGTATATCTCGTGCTGGAATGCATGAGCCCACATAACTGCCCTTGATCGTGCGCTCCTCCGCAGTGAGAGACAGTTGTTGTAATGGCCATTTTTCATCCGGGTGTGGTAGTCCCGCGGTGACTGTCGTTCCGCCGCGTCTTGTGGACGCGTAGGCGAGTTGCATTGCCGATACCGAGCCGGCGAACTCGAACGCATAGTCGACACCGCCCTTTGTGAACTCTCGAATCCGTTCGACGGCATCCGGGTCTTTAGCATTCACGGTTAGATCTGCACCCAACTCTCGCGCCAAGTCCAGCTTACTCTGGTGTACATCCACGGCTATCACTGGATTGGCGCCGGAGGCAAACGCACCTAGTAATGCGCTAAGCCCGACCCCGCCGAGTCCCACTATCAAAGCTGATGAACCTGGGCGCACCTGGCCTGTGTTGACTACCGCGCCGACACCCGTCAGTACAGCGCAGCCGAACACCGCAGCCTCGATGGGATCAATATCTTCGCCGATTGGAATGCAAGAACGCGCCGAGACAACTGCGTGATCGGAAAACGCAGAGACACCGCAGTGATGATTTATGGTGGTATCTGCTTGGCTCAATCGGTGGTGGCCGCCTAACAACTCGCCGCGGGCGTTAGCCTCTCCCCCGGGCTCACACAATGCTGGCCGCCCTTCCATGCAAGGTGAACAATGACCGCAGCTTGGGACAAACACCAAGGCAACCGTCTGGCCTGGTCTAACATTGGTGACACCAGAACCCACCTCGACAACTCTTGCGCTTGCCTCATGCCCGAGAGACATCGGCAGAGGTCGTGGCCTAACACCGGTGATAACCGAAAGATCTGAGTGGCATAAGCCAGCCGCGATCATCTCAACCAAAACTTCCCCAGGCCCGGGCCCCGCGAGACTGATTTCTTCAATATGCAATGGCAGGCTTTGCTCGAATGGTTTGGATACGCCTGATTGGCGTAGCACAGCTGAACGAATGATCATTGTTTTTATCCCATTCCAATTGATGTTTGTGTACTTACCCAGCGCTAGAGACACTCACTCAGCAATCGCCTTGCTTTCTCTAGCACTGGTGCATCTATCATTCTTCCTTCGAATCGAAATGCCCCAGGTTGCCCAGCTGCAAAGTCTATTAGACGTCGGGCCCACAAAACCTCGGCCTCTTGGTGCTGATGAACCTGGTCGATGATCGCGATTTGTCGCGGGTGAATGCAGAGCATTCCGCCCATCCCCATGCTTTTGCCGTGCCGGGCGAATGCGACTAGCCCTTCGGGGTTTTCGACGTTTGGGAAGATCGTGTCCAGCGGCGCCGCAAGGTTGTTTGCTGCACTGCTGATAAGTAAAGAATACCGAACCTGATCAAAAATCAGGTTTATTGCTGGGTCGCTTGGATCGACACCTAGCGAATAGCCCAAATCAAGAGCGCCAAACGTCAAACGTTCAACGCCTGCAGCGGCGGCAATGGCTGAGCATCCAATGAGTCCTTGCGCACTTTCAATAAGTGGCCAGACGCTCAACCCCAAACTCGACACGCTCTCAAGCTGAGCCGCGCTTTCAGCCTTGGGAATGACAACGCCCTTGAGCTGAGGATGCTCACGGCAGAACCGAATATCTTCGGCGTGGTACTGAGTGTCTTGTGCGTTGATCCTCACCATAACGTTGGAAAAGTCCGCCGCATGTAAGTAGTCAGCCAGATTGTCCCGAGCCTGTGCTTTAAGGCCCGGCTCCACCGCGTCTTCGAAATCTACAATGACCCGATCCGCACCAGAAGCAATTGCCTTGGCAAAGCGCTCAGAACGACTTCCCGGCACAAAGAGAGCTGTACGAATAGAATTCATATAGCCCCCTGCACCTGTAGAGACTCGATATCCTCATCGGTGTACCCAAGCTCAGCGAGGATCTGGCTAGTGTGTTGCCCCAGCGCTGGGATCGCACCCATCCGATGCACGAATTGGTTGTTTTTACCTGGAGGAAGGAGTGYCGGAAGCGGCCCGGCGGCGCTATCAACTGAGACCCAGCGTTGACGTGCTCCCAACTGGGGATGCTTCCAGACGTCTTGAAGCGTATTAACGTTTGCGTTTGCTATACCTGCATTGTCCAGCCTCTGCGTGACCTGTTCAGCGCCCAGGCTCTCAAAGACACCTACAATTGTGGCCCGCAATTCTTCGCGGTTCGCTGAGCGTTTGCTGTTCGAGTCGAACTTCACGTCCTGCTGCAGATCGGGTAGCTCCAAAACTTTTTCGCAAAATAACGCCCACTCACGTTCATTTTGGAGCCCGAGCATTACGACGCCATTGCCAGCGGAGAATGGGCCGTATGGATAAATGGTGGCATGTGATGCCCCAGCTCTTGCCGGAGCTGGTGCGCCATCGAATGCGTAGTACATGGGGTAGCCCATCCACTCGACCAGGCTTTCAAGCATGCTCACGTCAACGTGACTTCCCTGGCCTGTCTTATCGCGCAGTAACAGGGCAGAAAGTACCCCGGTGTACGCGTACATGCCTGCAGCAATATCCGCGATTGAATTGCCAGCTTTGGCCATCCCCTCCTCACCTGGCCCGCCAGTGAWAGAGAGGAATCCTCCTTCGCTTTGGATCAGAAGATCGTAAGCTTTTTTTTGCTCATAAGGGCCGCCCTCGCCGTAGCCGGAAATATCGCAGCAAATCAGCTGCGGGTATTTCTGATGAAGGTCAKCAAAACCAAGTCCCATCCGCTTCGCAGCACCTGGCGCGAGGTTCTGCACCAACACATCTGCCGTTTCGAGCAGAGAATGAAGAATCGCGTCTGCGCCCTCCTTCTTCACATCGAGCGTCAAGCTCTCTTTGGAGCGGTTAGTCCATACGAAATGTGAAGCCAATCCCGCTGTGCGGGTGTCATAGGCGCGGGCAAAATCACCGACATTTGGCCGTTCAATTTTGATAACTCGCGCGCCCAGATCGGCCAATTGACGGGTACAGAATGGTGCTGCGATGGCATGCTCCAGACTCACTACGGTGATGCCGTCTAACGGTCGGATATTTGTCATGATTTAGACCCTCTTCGCAAAACGGACGGTCGCCATTTGAGCGACACCGGCGGAATTGAAAGCTTCCAAATGCGCAACACCAGGGTCAGTAATCCGCCCTGCAACATTGAACGCCTGTCCACAGATGAGCGGCCGCACCCCTCTATAGGAGAATTCCAATACATCTGTCGCAGGGTTCGCCTTAATGAAAGCTGCGAGGTTCAGGGTGGCGATGAGCGGGCCATGAGTGACGAGGCCGCTATACCCTTCTACCTCGGTAGCGTAATTAAAGTCGTAGTGAATACGATGACCGTTGAAAGTTACCGCTGAATACCGAAACAACTGGACTGTGTCCGGATCATGCCTTTCCGACCAGTCCGGAGCTGCCATGCCTGAATCACTACTCGTTTTTGGCGATGAAAGCTCCCGATAGACGATGTCTTGATCCTCTTTCAGGCAAATCTCGCCAGATTGGGAATAAACATGCGTCACGGTGATAAAAAGAAGCTTGCCTGTGCGCCCTTCCTTTTCGTTGATTGCAGTGATCGTAGACTTGCGCTCGGCAGCCGCTCCGACGACAAGGGGTTTGATAAAAGAAAGCCGCCCCCCTGCCCACATCCGGTTCCGGTTATCCGCGGGAGGCAGAAATCCGCCCAAGGCAGGATGGCCATCACGTCCCAATTCAGGGCGCGGTAAAGCTGGTTGAAAGAAGCACCACTGCCACAAGTGAGGAATTGCGTCGCCTTCTTCAAGACATGGGTGCCCGAGGGTCGCGGATACCCTGCGCAATAAATCCAGGCTTAAAAGCTCAGTCGTCGTTTCACTTTTGCCGAGCCATTCTTGGAGTTGAACCGAAGCCATTTTAATCATCCCTCACAAGTCAGAGACCAGATCAGCCGCTTAGTGCGGCGACCCGACTTGATTCCATTTTTATGCTCATCACGTCAGAAGAAACAGCGAGATTTTCAGGACGTAGCGTTTGAAAATAACAAACGCACCTGATTAACTCATCGTGGAGGGGCGCGGTATTTCAACGAGCGCTTTCATACGAATTACGCATGTGAGGTGGGGAAAAATGGCCTATGACTTAACAGACATGAAGGTTTTCGTTGCCGCCGCAGAGGAAGGAAATCTTTCCCGTGGCGCTGAGCGTTGCCATCTCTCTGCGTCGTCCGCGAGCCTTCGCATAAAAAACTTGGAGTCCGTTCTTGGGACTCAACTGCTCACGCGGCGAGCCCGAGGCGTGATACCTACGGCTGCTGGCCTCGTCTTACTGGAGCACGCTCGACGATGCCTTGCTCAGCTTGAGCAAATGCGCAATGACCTCGCGCCCTTTACCAACGGAATGAGTAACAACGTTACTGTGTTCGCCAACAACAATGCAGTGGCAACACACCTGCCATATGACCTGGCAATTTTCTTCCGCCGCCATCCTGAAGTCCGAGTTACGCTGGAGGAAAGGATGAGTCATGACATCATCAACGCAATTGCGGAAGGTCGGGCAGACATAGGTATTGTGGCTTTAGAGTCTGAACACCCCGAATTGAAATTCATCCCGTACAAGAAAGACAAACTTGTGCTCATTGCGCCCCTTCGGCACCCCCTTGCGGACTGCACTGAAATTCATTTTGCAGACTGTTTGAACTACCCCTTCATCAGCCTCCAGTCTGGCGCGGCCCTTCATACTTTTCTCATTGGGCACGCTCAAGCGGTCGGTCAACGTTTAGATATCCGGGTTCAGGTGTCGGGGTTCTGGGCGATCGTACGTCTAGTGGCGTCTGGTGCTGGCGTAGGAGTTGTCCCACGTACCGCGATCCCAGTTTCAGAAGAGAACAATATAATGATTGTGGATCTTCTTGATCCTTGGGCCGTACGCGATCTGAGGGTATGTATTCCTAAGGAAAAGAGCGTCGAACACGCTCATCGTGACAGTCTGATCAAGATCTTGTGCCCTAAGCTCGAAGGGGAACCATGATTTAGCGTTTGTATTTAACAAACGCGGACATTGGTAATTCTCGATTCTCATTGCCCATCGCCAGTTATAAAGTCTGATCACTGCACCGTCGTCTGAAGAAGAATCCAAAACAAGAAAGTCAAGGGAGCCAGAAATTGAAATCGGTAGTCCCGGCAACCAGTGATCAGCGAGACTTCAAATGAGCCAACTTAAGCTCCATGCCATGACATGCGGCTGGATGACCATGCCCTACGGCTTTTTTATGGCAGGCCAGCCCGGCGAGATAGCCATCCCCGTTCCTAGTTATTTCATAGAACATCCCAAAGGTACTGTGTTGTTTGACACCGGTCTTGAAAAGCGCCTGCAGGATCAGGAAAGCGTCAAAGAGGCGCTCGGGATATTTGGCGACTTCACTGGCATCACCTTCCTGCCTGGGGAAGACATTGCCGAGCGACTTAAATCTTTCGGTCAAGACCCAGAGAAAATTGATTTCCTCATCAACTCTCATCTTCACTTTGATCACTGCGGCGGCAATGAATCCATTACCAATGCTCGCTTGGTCATCCAAAAACGGGAGTGGCAATCAGCTGTTTCCGAGCTAGGGATTGAAGCCAATCATTACTTCACCCGAAACTACGATCACGGACATGACCGCCTCGAAGTGGATGGCGAGCATGATCTGTTCGGGGACGGAAGCGTCGTGCTGTTTCTCAGTTACGGACATACCCCAGGCCACCAATCGTTAAAAGTGAAGGTCGATGGGAAAGACGTGATCCTCACGTCGGACGCCTGCTACTTAAAAGCAGCTCTCCAGAAAATGATGCTTCCAGATGCAATTGTTGTTCGGGATCCACAGCAAATGCTGGACAACTTCCACATGTTCAAGCGGCTACAAGATGCCGGCGCCATTCTCATTTTCGGCCATGATCCCGACCAATCCGCCGCGCTCACCGACGGGCCTATGCGCCAAGTGACGCTTGCAACGCTGGGCACCTGAATCCGGCGCTTTTCAGGCTAATCCAATCTAGGGACTTACGTTGCTCTGAAATCAGAGCTGACGAAGGCTCTCCTCTCGAACTCACCAAAAAGATGCGAGGTTTCTCCCAATGACTTCTTCCACATCTCAGTCTGTTTACTCGCCCTACAGCCAAGCCTTCGTAGGAAAGGTCACATTATCATCGGCGGAAGATATCGAGTCGGCGCTGACTGTCGCCTATTCCTTGCACCGCGATCGTGATGGCTGGTTGAAGAAAACCGAGCGCATCGAAATTTTAAAGCGCACGGCTGGCCTCATCGCCGAGCGCCGGCAAGACTTGGCCCTTCAGGCTGCTAGCGAGGGCGGTAAGCCGTTGAAAGATTCATTACTGGAAGTGGATCGAGGGATTGAGGGCATTCTCAACTGTATCGAAGTCATGCGTACTGATGCAGGTAATGTGATACCTATGGGGCTGAACGCTACTTCGCTCGGGAAAATTGCGTTCACGCAGTACGAGCCCATCGGCGTTGTCGCTGCCGTTTCCGCCTTCAATCACCCCTTTAACCTGATCATCCATCAGGTTATCCCAGCCGTTGCGGTTAACTGTCCTGTCATCGTGAAACCAGCTTCGAAGACGCCGCTCAGCTGCAAAGCCATTATCGATATATTGCATGAAGCCGGTTTGCCAGACGGCTGGGCACAGATGGTGCTTCCTGAGAAAAACGAGCTCACTGAAAAGCTGGTAGCAGATCCGCGTGTCGGCTTCTTCAGCTTCATCGGCTCCGCAGCAGTGGGTTGGATGCTGCGCTCTAAACTGGCTGCGGGAACTCGGTTCGCGCTGGAGCATGGCGGTGTTGCTCCCGTCATCTTTGCCGCCGATGCGGACATCGAAGACGCTGCGCCTCGTTTGGCTCGTGGTGGATTCTGGCATGCAGGGCAAGCATGCGTAAGCGTGCAGCGTGTCTTTTGCCACTCCAGCATTGCGAGCAAACTGGCCCAACGCCTGGGAGAGCTCGGGGACGCGCTGACAGTCGGAAATCCCCAGGAAATCAAAACAGATGTAGGCCCCCTGATCAACGAGCGGGAGGCTGGCCGGATTGGTCAATGGGTTGATGAGGCGGTATCAGGCGGTGCCGAGCTTATCTCTGGCGGCAAGTCGCTGGGCAATAACTGCTATTCGCCTACTGTGCTGCTGAATCCGCCGATCAATTCCAGCGTGATGCAAAAAGAAGTGTTTGGCCCCGTCATCGCAGTCTACAGTTTTGACGATATTGATGAGGCGATCGGCCTTGCGAATGCACTCGACTACTCATTCCAAGCTGCAGTGTTCACCGGCAGTCTCGACACCGCTATGCATTGCTATCAGCGCATCGACGCGACCGCAGTGATGATCAACGAAAATACTCTATTCCGTGTCGACTGGATGCCGTTCGCTGGCGCCCGTCACTCGGGCCATGGCGTTGGCGGCATTCCTCACACCATGAAGGAAATGCAAACCGAGAAGATGATGGTTTGGCGCTCCAAAGCCATTGAGTAACTGCTAGACCTCGGCCCTGCGATCATGCTACAGGGCCGCCTTCCAAACCATCCGACTCTGACTCGCAGGTAACAATAATGATCAATCCCAATTGTGATGAACTCAATGCCATCCGCGAGGGTGTTCGCGCCTTATGCTCTGAATTTGACGCGGCCTACTGGCGCAAGATCGACGAAGACAAAGGCTTTCCTGAAACGTTTGTAAAAGCCATGACTGACGCCGGCTGGTTAGCTGCCATGATCCCTACTGAGTATGGTGGGTCTGGATTGGGTCTGCTCGAAGCATCGGTCATCCTGGAAGAGGTCAACCGATGCGGAGGTAACTCGGGTACGGTGCATGGACAGATGTACAACATGTTCACTTTGTTGCGTCACGGCAGCGATGAACAGAAGAGCTATTACTTGCCAAAGCTGGCCAGCGGCGAGCTACGTCTCCAGTCAATGGCGGTGACCGAGCCCACTACTGGTACAGATACAACCAAGATCAAGACAACTGCAGTGCGTCGTGGAGACAAGTACATCATCAACGGGCAGAAGGTATGGATTTCGCGTGTCCAGCACTCCGACCTGATGATTCTGCTTGCACGGACAACTCCGCTGGCGGATGTCGCCAAGAAATCCGAAGGGATGTCGATCTTCCTGATTGACCTACGCGAGGCTATTGGGAACGGCTTGACCGTTCAGCCGATCGCCAACATGGTGAATCACGAGACCAATGAGCTTTTCTTTGACGACCTTGAAATTCCTCTAGATAGCTTGATCGGCGAGGAAGGCAAGGGCTTCAAATACATTCTCGATGGCCTCAACGCAGAGCGAACCCTGATTGCTGCCGAGTGCATCGGTGACGGCAGGTGGTTCGTCGAAAAGGCGAGTGCCTACGCCCGAGATCGTTCGGTGTTTGGCCGACCTATTGGACAGAATCAAGGCGTTCAGTTTCCGATCGCTGAAGCACATATCGAAATCGAGGCGGCTGACTTAATGCGCTGGCGCGCATGTGAGGAATACGACAGCGGGTGCAACGCCGGTGCTAGCGCGAACATGGCCAAATACCTGGCTGCGAAAGCCTCTTGGGAAGCCGCCAACGCCTGCTTGCAAACGCACGGTGGGTTCGGGTTTGCTTGTGAATACGACGTGGAGCGAAAATTCCGGGAGACTCGCCTGTACCAAGTCGCCCCCATTTCAACGAATTTGATCCTCGCTTATGTCGCAGAGCACCTCTTGGAGCTGCCCCGCTCGTTCTAACGGATATGACGCTGTTAAAGCAGCAGTCCATTGTTCGAAGACAACCAGATTGAACGCTGGAAAACGGAGGGCAGGATATAGCTAGCTAGCAAAGCCTGGGTGACCAGGTGCTGCTCAATAGTTTGAGCGTGCGGGGCAACCTCCCTGCTACACCAATTTGCCCTCGGACGYTCAGCACTCCACCGCACTCATGGTGCTGAGTCCGGTGGCCGAGAAGTCGCTTCTCAGATCGTATTATCAACTGTGAACGTGAACTCAGGGCTCCATTTGTCTGGGGCCTGCTGGTGTAGCTCCCAGAACCGTTGCGCGATCTCTGCGGTTTCCGGTGACTCAGCAGTGATGTTCGCAGCGACAGTGACGGTGCCGATGTGGATGCCTTGGACTTTGAGTGTTTTCAAAGAACTCCACCACTAAAGAATGGATGCCTGCCTCGCCTTGGTTCGCTGCTGATCTCGGGCGCTCACGATCACTCGGAAGCCTTCGCGAGCAAATCGCAGCGCTGTCTCAAAGCCAATGCCTGAGCCGGTGCCGATACTGAGGAATGTTTTGGTGTGCGCCTGCTTGCACGAACCACTCGCAAGGTAGCGTTGACTGAGGTCGTCACTCTGTATTATCAGCGTGTCCGTAGAATCCTTGACGACCTGAGCATCGTCGGTGACGAGGCCAGCGATCTTGCTTCCAAACCCAAGGACTATTGAGAACCCCAGTGCCTGCTACGTTTGGTTGGCAATGGATCTCTCCTGCGCTGCCAAGCTTTCTGACCATGCATCCTCAGATACGGATTGATGCTGTTTACAGTGATCCGTATGTCGATCTCGTCTCAGAAGGGTTCGACGTTGCGATCAGGCTCGGCATTTTAAAGGATAATAGCAATACCGCCATGTTGATGGCCCCGTCACAGACGGCACTGTATGCCGCGCCTGGCTATCTGCTGAGTCATGGCACGCCTTTGCATCTTGATGATCTGTCGAGTCATGCATGCCTGAGGTTTACCAGTCATGACAGCTGGCCGGAGTGGGTTCTTTTGAATACACACCCGATGCGCCATCAAGTCATCAGGGCCGATGACGGCTGACAACTCTGAGGCGCTCTTGATCGCCGCTATAGACGGATCGGGTATTGTCATGACCCCGGAGTTGCTTGCGAGCCCTGCAGTCAAAGCCGGAAGTTTGGTGAGAATACTCATGGACTGGCATGGAGGAACGAACGGAGGGGATCCATGCGGTGATGCCTCCCGGGCGTTTGGTGCCCGTGAAGACGCGTGTGTTCGTCGAGCACATCGCCTATGCCATCCGAATAGCAAGGTCGCTCGATTAGAGTTAGTGTTGGCTTAACATTCGGCTGGCGCTAACAATCTGTTACTTAAACAATAACAATCACTGTTATCAGAGAGTTACCAATCAATTAATATAACGAGGATTTATCATCTACATGCCTCCCGTTATTCTGGCCCCACACCAAACAACGGAGTCACAAAATGAATTCCCTCGTAAATGTAACTAAGAAAGTTGCTGTTCAACGTACTCAGGCTCCAGGCTTTTTCCGTTATGCACATGGCGATGTTGTGGTAACCGCCCTGTATGACGGCTATGTAAGTCTTGATCCAATGACACTTACCGGCCTGACCGACGAAGAGCGTGCTGAAGACCTCACCCGTCAGATGCATGCACTTAACGCCGACGTCGACTCTGCCGTCAACGCCTTCCTGATCCATGATGGCAAACAACTGATCATGGTCGATGCAGGTTCGGCCCACGTTGCTGGCCCAACCATGGGCAAATTACTCAAGAACATCGCCGCAGCCGGTTACACCCCTGAAGATATCGACACCATCATCTTGACTCACATGCATCCCGACCACATCGGAGGGATCACCAACGAGAAAGGTGAAGGGTTCTTCCCGAACGCGATCGTCTGGGCACACAAGGCCGATGCAGACTTCTGGCTGGACACCAACACCGCGAACGGCCTGCCTGATGGCGAGAAAGCATTCGTCCAGATCGCTATTGATGCAGCTGCTCCTTATATCGCAAGCGATCGCTTCAATACTTTCGCCTTCGGTGATGAGATCGTGCCTAGTTTGATCACTGCCGTTGATGCTGCTGGCCATACCCCAGGACACACAGCGTTCATGGTGACTTCGGCCGGCCAGAACATGCTGTTCTGGGGCGACATTTCGCACATCCCTGCGATCCAGCTTCCTCACCCAGCTGCCACGATCGAGTTGGACGTGTTCCCGGAGATGGCCGTAGCGTCGCGTAAACGCGTACTGGCTGACACCGTAAAAGGTCAGTGGGTAGTCGGCGGTTCGCACCAACCTTTCCCAGGCATCGGTCGCGTACGCAAGGAAGGTGCAGGCTATGCATGGGTTGCAGCGGAATACGGCGCACCCTCCTCGCTGGATGATTAATCATTCAATCTGGTTCCCGGCCACTCAGGCCGGGGCCTGGTGAGTGTTCTTAGCTAAGCATTCGTTTTCATGCGGTGGCTTAGTCCACCGCACGCTTGCATGCAGCTGCGTTCAAACCGACGAGCCGCGATCCCCCATCCTTTAGGTATCGATGAATCATGCTAACTACCATGAACTCGGCCTCTGCTCGCCTTTCTCCGGCTACTGAGTCTGTGCAGATTGCTGCCAAAGGTCGCGGCTTGCGCAAAATCCTGCACTTTGTCGGGCCCGGATTGATGGTCGCTGTGGGCTATATGGATCCCGGCAACTGGGCGACAGCCATTGAAGCCGGCTCCCGCTTCGGCTACGCGCTTCTATTTGTTGTCGTGATGGCTAGCTTCACCGGAATGGTGATGCAGAATCTCAGCTCGCGTCTGGGTATCGCTACAGGCCGAGACCTGGCGCAGCTGTCGCGCGCGCATTATTCCCCTGCTGTCGCACGAGGTCAGTGGCTACTTGCTGAGCTGTCAATTCTGGCTACTGACTTGGCGGAAGTCTTGGGGGCCGCCCTGGCGTTCCACTTACTGCTGGACGTCTCGATTATGACGGGAGTTGTCTTAACCGCTTTCGACACGCTACTGGTTCTGGCCTTGCAAGGGGTGAATGTACGTCGTCTCGAGGCAATTGTTCTGGGTCTCATTGGCACGATCGGCACCTGTTTCTTCGTGGAGCTTGTATTGGTCAAACCGTATTGGCCAGACGTGGCTGCCGGACTACGCCCGAGCTGGGATGTGCTTAGCCACCAAGAGCCGCTTTATCTGGCGATCGGGATTCTTGGGGCCACGGTGATGCCGCACAACCTTTACTTGCATTCCTCGCTAGTCCAGGCGCGAGTGCAGTCGCCTGAGCCGAAGGCCAAGGCAACCGCGATTCGTTTTGCACGCCTGGACACTCTGGTTTCCTTGACGTTGGCGCTTCTCATCAATGCGGCAATTCTGATCCTGGCAGCGGCTGCGTTCCACCGTTCGGGCCACACCAATGTAGTGGAACTTCAGGACGCCTTCCATTTGCTAGACCCCGTCGTCGGCGGCGTCTTTGCGAGCCTGCTGTTTGGCATAGCACTATTGGCCTCAGGGCAAAGCTCGACGTTCACTGGCACGATTGCAGGACAGGTGGTGCTGGAAGGCTTCCTTCAGCGCTCTATCCCGTGCTGGGCACGTCGCCTGATCACTCGTGGCATGGCATTAATCCCGGCAATGATTGGCGTGTGGTGGCTGGGTGACAGCGCGGTTGGCAAGATGCTGGTGTTGAGCCAAGTAGTGTTGAGTCTGCAGCTACCGTTTGCACTGTGGCCGCTGATCCGCTTCACGAGCAATGCCAGTTTGATGGGTGAATTCGTCAACCGGCCGTGGTTACGCTGGCTGGCGTGGAGTTTGTTCGGCGTGATCTCGTTCGCGAATGTGATGCTACTGGTGATCGCGGTGAGCGATTGAGGCAATCAGCATTACCAAAGGAATCGTAATCGCCATTGCAGGGTGCAAAATCAGTGAACTTTGTATAACCCACGATTGCTATATCGGATTGCGCACTAAAACACTAACAATCAATTAAATATTTGCCAGTTAAAGATCTCCGCGCCAACCGGTATCGTAATGACATCTTATAGCAATGCAGTTGATGAGCTCGGACGGCTTATCGAGTGCTTGCTTTCCAGAAGTTCCAGGCTCGAGTGATGTAGTCATAACTTAATCGATGCAGATGTCAGACCACGTTATGTTTTCTCGCTCCCCAAGTATTGAAGGTTAAAGTTATGATTGACGTCATTCTATGTGCCGGGCGCAGTGCGCTCGAGGTCGCACTCTATACGCTTTTGCCGATAATGGTGCTACTTACCATTATCATGCGTCTCCTCGAGGCTTATGGAGTATTAGACAAGCTTGTACTGTGGCTCACACCTATCGCACGGCCATTCGGCATGCCGGGGTTAGGCGCACTAGCTTTATTGCAAGGTAGCCTAATCAGTTTCATAGCCCCGCTGCCGACGATGAAGGCTATGGAGGCCCGCGGGATTTCTACCCGAGGTCTTGGCGCTACGCTGGCTGGGGTTCTTGCTATTGCACCCGCCAACGCAACCTTCCCCCTTGCTCCATATGGGCTGCACGTAGGGTTCACGCTCCTGGAATCCACCATTGGCGGGCTTACGGCCGCGATGGTGACCTACTGGATTTTTGGCCGACGTCTCTCGGCACTKCGCGAGGAACCAATAGCGGTTGCATCCCGCACCGGCGAGCGGCAACCTCTTTTGATGATCATCAACACTGCTGGTGCCGAGGCAATTCGGTCGATCCTCGGGATTATCCCGATGCTGCTGCTTTCGCTGGTTATCGTCATGGGCCTGCAGGCTGCCGGTGCAATTGGTTGGCTGGTAACAGCGCTGAGTCCGCTGTTAACGGTGATAGGGATCGATCCGGTCTACATACTGCCCACTATCACTAAATTCCTAGCGGGCAACACTGCCTTTGTGGGACTCATCCATGAAACTGCGAAGCAACCAGGTTTTGTTCCAGAGCATTTCTGGAAAGGCGCGGGATTCCTCCTGCATCCGCTAGACCTCACAGGTGTTGCCATCTTGACAGCAGGCGGCCCGCGCATCATGAGCACGATCGCTCCAGCGCTCGCTGGCGCGGTAGTCGGGATCGCCGTTCGCGGGATGATCACAGCGCTTTGCGGTTGATCCATGCGGTGAAGGGGGCGCCAATTCGCAGCGGACTGGCGCCCTCCTGGAGTCAAGCATCACCGCAAGCACAGCGACCTCCATTCAGCGGGATCGAACCACCTCGATGCCCCTGCTCCTTCCTCAGCCGCAACCTCAGACGTACAGCTCACGAATAAACCTTCTGACGCTATCGCTCGCGGCGTCGACGCGCTCCCGTCTAGGTAGAAGTCGGTTTACGCCGTAACGACTGCGGCGGTGCGCAACTGCCCCCCTCATCACTCGATCCTCACGACGACTCGCCGAACCGCGTCGCAGCTTTAACGGCCCCCAAAGTCCGTAGGCCACAGATCGGGATTCGCGTGGCACCAACGTCCAGGACAACCTAAGCTAAGATGTTYTCGCACGTCAGTGCCATCCAGGACATAAGTGCAGCATGAATCTTCAATCGCTTGGCGAAAAATTGCAGCGCTATCGGAGCCAGTTGGAAGCCACGGAAGAAGACGTCGCTGAAGGCACTGCGATCTCCGTGGATCGCCTGAGTGAGATAGAACGGGGCGCGGTTGAGCCGACGGGCGACGAAATTCTCATCCTTGCCGACTTCTATCGATGTGACTTCAAGTTTTTCATTTCCAACGAGCAGGTTGCCCCGTTCGAGCAGACGGAGATCCTATACCGGGCACACGGCAAAGAATTCTCGAAAGAAGACCGGTGGGCCATCCAGGAGTTTTTGTTCCTTTGCGACACGGAGCAGTTCCTAACCCAAGAACTGCACGGTGCGACTCAGGAGTTCTCCTTCTCGCCTATTGGAACCTACTTCAAAGGGCATGCGCAAGATGCGGCCAAGGCGCTTCGTAAAGTGATGGGTCACGGTGAAAAACAGGTGCCTCTGGACGTGTATGCCGAGTTCAGGTCGGTAGGTGTTCACGTGTTCCGACGAAAGCTCTCCAACTCGAATATATCGGGCGTTTTTATCCAACATCCCACCGCTGGAAAATGCATCTTGGTCAACTACACCGAGGACGTGTATCGGCAGCGCTTTAGTGCTGCCCATGAAATGGCTCACGCCATTTTCGACAGTAATGAAGGCGCGAGTGTGAMACTCCAGGGTGACGGCACAGATAGGCGCGAGGTACGCGCAAATCGCTTTGCGTCGTGCTATCTCATGCCTGATGAGGTCATCCGACGGCTGCCAGAGCCTTCTGAGTGGTCGGAAAGTGATACACAGCTATGGGCAAATAAATTCCGAGTGAGCTGTGATGCCTTGGGGATAGCCGTCAGAGAGGCGCGGTTAGTCGATGACGACACGTGTCGGCGGATTCGCCAGTATCGAGTACCGCGAGAGGCAAAAGTCGATCCCGAGCTCCCTGAACGACTCACTCCTGAGCAGCGTGCCAGAAAGGCTAGCCTGCTCACGCGGGGCTTGTCCGATCATTATGTCGGCTTATGCCTGGACGCTTTCAGCCAAGATCTGATTAGCCTGGGTCGGCTCTCGGAAGCTCTGCTTTGTGGTTACGCAGAGCTTGCGGAACTAGCAAAACTTTACGGACGAACCCTTCATGGCTATTGATCCTTCCAGCTTTCACCGCATCAATGTGGCAGACACTTGTTCGGTCTGGAACGTCTTGTCATCCATCCGCCTGTATGCGGCGGCGCGGGAAGCGAATTGCGAGTTCTGCATCACCGCATTTGTCCATTACGAATGCTTGGTTAAACCTCGCACGAACCCCTCCTCAGCTGATCTAGAGCTCAGGGAACGGCTCAAACATGAGCAGCAGCGAGGGAGGTTTCAGTCTCACTCCTGCACTATCAACGACCTTCAGGCAATCGCAGATTTGGAAAACCGAAAGCGCCTTGGCAAGGGAGAGTTGTCATCCATCGCTTTCGCAATGAGCATCAGACAAGCCTTCATTACTGATGATAAGAAAGCGCGCAAGTTGTCCGTAGCTGTAGGCAACACGCTTACCCAGACGACTCCTCATCTGCACTCCTGGCTTATCTTCAAAAACCTGCTGACCGATTCCGACCACAGCACTGTGACCAGCCAACATCAGTCGATGGGCGGCACTTTAGGGCCACATTTCAATACGGCTTACGATCTCGCACTTCAGTACCGGTACAACATGAATCGTGTTGTCACCGCTGCATGCACCACAAGCAGCGCACCGCCGCAGTCGTCTCCCGGCCAGCCAGAAACCCAAAGCAGCCCTGATGCCTGATACATGCCCTAGCCAGTCCCCGCAGCGCGAGGCGCAGGACTGTCTTGAGAGCGCCGGATTGGGCTTACCCCCTAGGTGATCAACTCCTTGTTTTGTGCTTGGCCAAATGCGTCCCCCAGGGTGGCAGCAACGCCAATATCGACCAACGGCAGTGATGTGTTGATGGGTTGAAGGCTGGGGATGTTGTGGAATCCAGAGCCAGAAGGCTCTAGTCGACACGTTGAGCTGCCCCGCTAAATTCCAAGCGGAGACTGCCCTCTACACTTTGCAGATAAACCAGCCATTGGGTACATCCTGGATTCGAACCTGGCCATTGGATAACAACGGCGCAATCAACTGCCTAACCTCCTCCAGGCTTTCGAGGTTGAAAGCGTGCTGGATCTCGATCGGCGAGATGAGTGGGTGCAGATTGATCAGCTCTCTTACGCTTTCAATGGAGGCCAAAGGGCGAGCCTCGACCATTACGTTGTTGGTCAGTTTCTTGATCATTTGGCAAAAGTCTTCGTAGTCCAACACGCCTTTGGCGAGCACACTCCTGCCGTCGTACTCGAAAAGGTAGGCCGGCAAAGACCTCAGGCCCAACGCTTGCCGAAGTTGGAAATCTTCATCCAGTGCAGCCTGCGCGCGACCGTCGTTGTAGCATGTCACGAATGCACGCTCATCGATCATCGTTCGCTTGACCACATCCAAGATCTCGTCAAACTGGGTAGTAGGTCTGCACTCGACAATGGTCGCGTAACGCAGATTGTAGAGAAACTGGTCTGCCCGCCCGCTGTCGACGATCTGTGCAGCCTTATAGGCCAAATTCAAAGGGATTGACGAGGTGTGCTCGGTCGAGAATAGCTGGAGGCTTGTCATCTTGATCGGCATTCCAGAAATGTACTCTTCAGCCTCGTAGATCTTGGCAAGCCTTGCGTTGTACTTCTCAAGCGCAAACGCCTGGCCGCCTTTCAAATCCTCAGCGTCAACAAAGTCATAAACGTTGCGAACAAGGCCCGACATCACGTATTTCAAGTCGATACGGTCACCGAAATGGGTTTCGAGCTTACGAAAAAAAGGCTCGCTCTCATATGAGAGCCCCATCATTGGATCTGTGAAATTGCTGATGGTCAGCTGCTTGGACATGTGCTGTTCTCTATCAATGACTGAATACGCAACCCGCAACACTCCAGCATGAGATGTCTTCGTATTTGATGAAAATCCTGCTCGGGTCGATGTCGAGTGTTTCGTTGAAGAGCTGGGTGATCATTCGGCTAAACTGCTCATACCCCTGCTGAGCAGGATTGGCGAAAACGGCTACGGTGATGTACGCCATCGACTGACTGTTATCTCCACGCAGGTACAGCGAGTAACCAGGCTCAAAACCGAGCATCAAAGACGCTTCGGTTTTGCCTGGAACACATTCGATCGCCTTCCCTAAACCTACTTTGAGACGGAGTTCCTGCTCTGGTGAGATCGGGACGTTAACCTTGGATATGATGAACGGCACGTGCTGGCTCCCTTGCAACTCGATCGTTTTCCCATCCCAAGACGAGCCCAAGGATTGATTCAGCGAGCTCCTGTTCTTTACCTTGGTACGTGTGGCCAGTGCGCTGAATGAAGATCAGCTCGTTATCATTGGCCGACTGCATATGGTCATTGATATTGCGCAGAAATCCCGATGGGTCACCGTACGTGAATCTATCGTAGGTGCCGATGATGAGTGCCCCTGTGTGCCTGATTTTCTCGACTTGCGAGAAGTCCCGATCTGCCTCGACATGGACGTTATCCAGCGTATCGGTATATAGCCACTGGTAAGCGGTGTCGGCGATACAGGGCAGCCACCCCAACAGTGGGAACGGGAGCATCTCCTGGCCTTTGCCCTGCTCTCGAAACTTGAGAACGAGCTGGCGTTGTTCGTCCGTCACGACGCTTGTCAGGTGCTTGATGTTCGCCGGGCTCAGAAATATAAACTTCGAGATCCGGGCATCAAAGTTTCTCGACAAGTAGTAAATCGCCTTATTAACACCCAGTGAATGAGCAGCCAAGATGATTTTTTTGTAGCCAGCCTTGTGAGCGTAGTCAACATAGGCCGCAATATCTTCCTCGGACTTGGTAAAGTCCTCATTGAACGAGCCAATGCTCTCAGCTAGTCCAGTGACGGAATTTACAATTTCATCTTGCCCAAAGGCATCCCTGGTCTGGGCGTAGATGAAGTCAATACCAGAAGCGCTCAAAGTATGACCAATATTGTAATAGAACGGGTTGGAGTGGAAGTTCCCGTGCACACCTGTGATGGCAATTACAACTGTATCCGCTGTAACTGCAGGGAACAGAACGCCTGTCAGCACTGTTCCACTCTGCGTTGCAATGTCTAGTCTCTTCATAAATGAACTCTCTACAAAGCGCATATCGCAGAGCGGAATAGCCTAACTGCGGGTCGCGCTAGATTCTGTTGATGATGCAAAGCCACATCAGAAATGGTTGGTTTTGTAACGGACGCCCTTCTGCTTGGAAGGTGGGAAGAAATCCGTACCCGCGAGCGTGCCTTGTAGCATCGCTGGGGTGTAGCGGTAATCGTCTTTCTTGTCCCAATCGAAGCTGGTTTCGATCTCCGACTCTCGGCCAGTGGTAATCAATTCAATCAAATTCGGGTTGAGCATGATGCTCTTCCCAATTGCGATGAATTCGGCCCATCCTGTCTTGTACGCTGCGAGCATGTCGTCAGCGGTGTACAGATTGCCGGCCCCCATGAAAGGCACTCGCCCGGCAATGTGGTCGTGGACAATTTGCATGCGCGTCAAATGGCTGTCTGCTCCACGCCGGGCCTGCTTGTAGAAGTCCCAGAGCGAGATATGCAGATATTGAATTGGCCGGGTAAGCAACGCGTCTACCAAAGCCAGCGTTTCTTTCATGGTGATACCCTGCTCACCTGGCTCCTCCGGCGAGAAACGGTAGCCAATAATGAAATCTGGGCGATTATGCTTTTTGCGAACTTCGTCAATGGCGTCTACCAAGGCCAGAGGGAAGTTGAAGCGTTTCTCCAGCGTGCCGCCCCAATGGTCGGTTCGTAGATTTGTGGCTGCAGAGACGAACTGCTGAATCAGCCAGCCGTTAGCCCCGTGAATCTCGACGCCGTCAAAGCCTGCACGCATGACCAGTTCGGCAGCATTGGCGAAGCTTGCGACTTGCTCGCGCACTTCTGCGTCGGTGAGGGTACGAAAACGACCACTCGTGTCGCCGGTTGCAGCGACTACGCCTTGGCCACGAGTCATGCGTGGATCGGCACGCAACCCAGAGTGAGCGATCTGCACCACCGCTTTTGCGCCCTGTTCTCTGGCAAGATTCGCGTACTCGATTAACGTTGGCAGATCCGACTCATCGATTGCGTTCGGTGATTCGAACCCAATGGCTGTTGGATGCACGTTGGTGAATGGCATGATGAAAAGACCGAAGCCTTCAAAGCGATCTTGCCAGAAATTACGGCCAGTCTCGGTCATCTCGCCGTTGGGGCCAGAATCGTAGATTGTCAGGGGAGCAACAGTAAGTCGATTTTTAATCTCAACCCCGTTATTAAGTACGTAGGGTTCGAAAAGTGGCTTGTATTGTTCTTTCATCATTACAAAATCCTCTTTCAGCAGAGCGCACCTAGGCAAAAGCACAGGATTGGCACTGAGTGGCTTAGTTAGTGATCTAATTGATCGCTGGATTGAGGAAACTTTATCATGGTGCTTCTGAATGATTGATAGCCGTGCAGGAAACAATCAATTATTGCTTTTGATAACTAATGGTCAGTTATGGGCCGACTACACGCCGGCGTCGTCTGCCGACTTGGCCTAGAGCGCTTTGCTGTACCTTAGCTTGCGTAACATGGGCGAAACGACGAGCAATAAAAAAGCCATTGCCAGGGCGGGATGTGCAACGACGGCAATGGCCAGAGCTATGACGATCGCTCGCTCGGACGTCATGGTTCAAAACTGGTATTTGTCTCAGACAGCGCGGCACAGCATGTGCGGATGCGCTGCTTGCAGACAAAATTCTCTGCAAGAGTGGTACTGCCTTTTTAGGCATAGCGCGCTGTGGTTGGATATGGGCATAGCGGGCTGCTAATCCCAGGAAATGCTTGCCCCCTGGCGATCAGGCTTTTGGGCGATCGCCCCTAAACCATCGTTGCCTCGAGGTGCGATCTTGGCGAATGTGRCCAGACCATGGTGAGACAACATCGACGCGTTACCCAAGTTAAAAGCGGGGTCGCCGGCAACGATTCCATCGAAATCCGAAGGGTATCTTTGAGCTGCGATCAGCGCCTCTCGCCCGCCATTCGAGCACCCCATAAAGTAAGTTTTGTCAGGAGCTTTCGTGTAGAAAGCGGCAATAAGGTGTTTCGATGCGGCTGTGACCTGACCAATCGCGCCATACGCAAAATTCAGTTTGGCCTGCTGATCGGCTGCAAAATCTGCATTGTTGCCTGTGTGTCCACCATCCATGGAAACAACGGCAAAACCGCGCTTAAGGGCAGACTGTGCCTGGGAGCCAAGCACCGCGATAGCGCCTATCGCAGGATTGACGACACCATCAAGTCCCCCGCCTCCTTGGAACAGGAGCCGGTTGTACCAGGCGTGAGGAAGCCTCATCTCAAAACGAGTCGCGTACGGCTTTCCGTCAGCACCGGTATAGGGCTTGATCTCGCCGCGAACCAGACAGTGCGCAGGGAAGACGGCCGCAGCATTCTCCGCTCCGCCGGTCAACGCACTAGTGCCGCCCCCCGCCGTTAAGCGTCCTTGCGCTTGAAGTTTTGAGGCTGTGATTCGAATGCTTGAGTCCGTCGTTTCCTTCAGTGCTGCACACCGCTGAGCGTCAGCATCTTGGGTGCCAGCGTGGGCCGGTAAAGACATGATCGAAGAATAGGTAAATCCAATAAAAAAGGCCCTTAGGGCCTGGCACATCGTCATAAAAAATCCTGGGAAAGCAGGTCAAGTGTCGAGCGTGTAGTCGGACTTGCCGCCCGGGGTCACTTGTACTCGAAGTATTGAGGGAGCTCATCCGCGTGGAGATGAGCCCCTCAGCTCAAGGTATTAGCTGACCTTGATAACGACCTTGCCGAATGGGCCACGAGCCAAGTGCTCATAGGCCTCGCGTGCTTGTTCGAATGGGTACACGTGATCGATCACTGGACGAATGTGATGGGTATTTAGGAACTCATTCATCCGGTCAAACGAAGAGCGTGGAGCAACAGCAATCCCACGGATGGTCGTTTGACGGAAGATCAGTGGCATCAGGTTCAGGCTGGTCGTTTGTCCAGTCAGAAAGCCGATTTGCGCGATGCGGCCACCGACTTTGGTCGCTTGAACGGAATCATTGATGCCGTCGCCGCCGGCAACTTCCAGAAGCAGATCCACACCCTTACCGTCGGTGAGTTTCAATACCTCAGCAGCCCAATCCGGGGTCTTACGGTAGTTAACCCCCGCGATCGCACCCAGCTTGATAACTGCTTCGAGATTCTCGTCGCGGCTGGAGGTGATGATGACTTTAGCACCCAGTGCCATGGCGATTTGAGCCGCGAAAATGGACACACCGCCGGTACCCTGTACTAGTACAGTCTGGCCTGCTTCGATCTGGCCGAAATCTACGAGCGAGTACCAAGCCGTCAGAGCGGCGATTGGCAGGGTCGAAGCTTCCTCGTCGCTCATATCATCGGGAGCACGAACAGCACTGTCCTCATGGATGATCATGAATTCGGCCAAGCCACCTGGCAGTGGCGAGCCGAAGCAATAGTTTGGTTCGTCGTGAGCAGGCATGCCCTCGATCCAGCGCGAGTACAGGTGGGAGTTGACGCGATCGCCTACTGCGAATCGGCTCACACCCTCGCCCACGGCCACTACGGTGCCCGCAGCGTCACTGACTGGGATCAGAGGTTTGGGAACCATGTGGGGCTCGTAGATGCCATCTACGATTGCTTTGTCGCGGAAGTTCAGGGAGACCGCGCCAATTTTGACCAGCAGCTCACCGGCTTTAGGGGTAGGCGTTTCGGTTTCGCCTTGTTTCAGGTTCTCAAGACCAAAATCCTGCAGCAACCAAGCTTTCATATTCCTACTCCAAGCAATATAGGGGCGTGCCGAGTCGTTCGGCCGTGCCCGAGCTGGTACGCATTGTTTCTCGCCCCAAACGATGGATAAAGATCCACTCAAGAACAAGATTGTTATTGAATTAGTTACAATCGAGGGGATTCACAAGGCAGTTGATCCGTATTTCAACTGCCATGYGATCTAGTCAGCGTGGCTCATGCCTGCGGTTAGCGGTCGTGCGGCAGTCCTGGGAATTTCCACACACCTCGATATGGTGCTCGCCACTAGGGCTAGGCGACGAATAC
Organism: Pseudomonas sp. P5_A12; assembly: GCF_056400685.1. Taxonomy (NCBI): domain Bacteria; kingdom Pseudomonadati; phylum Pseudomonadota; class Gammaproteobacteria; order Pseudomonadales; family Pseudomonadaceae; genus Pseudomonas; species Pseudomonas sp. P5_A12. The sequence continues at coordinate 28,499 of NZ_JBFUKU010000042.1, forward strand.
CCGGCTGTTGCTAGGCGGTTACGAGCGGGATCTGGAAGATCACCATGTCATCGGTGCCTTGAGGTAACAGAGGGAGCAATTGCTCTGCTACCGCGATGTGACCTGGATGCTCCCAATAGCCATCGCGAGACCCTTGATCTTGGAAATCAATAGTGAACGCATGGGTGAAACCTTGGGCGAGCGACACAGGGGTAATGTCGGTGCCCACGTGGAAATCAAGCATCCCCGGCACTACAGTTGTGAGCGCATCAAGCTGGCTGAAAATCGACTCGACAGCACCTGGCAGAACGCTGCCGGGAACTCGGAGTAGGACGATGTGACGGATCATAAGGCTGACTCTTTAAATAACGGGAAGGGTGAGATGCGGCAGTGCCTCACTC
>NZ_JBFUKU010000043.1:0-28680 GCF_056400685.1 Pseudomonas sp. P5_A12
GGTGCAGATACGCCCGAGGTTGTTCCACCGCCGCCGAATTCGACTCAAGCACCCGCACGAAGGTGTCGTGGGCCAGGTCCTCGGCCTGCTGACGATTTCTCAGGCGACGGGTCCAGGTGCCAACCAACTCTTCGTAATAGTCGAAAAAGCCATGTCTGCGGGGCAGCTTGGGGGTCATTGCAGTGTGCTGTGGAGATGGGGCGCGAATAGTAATGCTTCCTATTAACCGGAAGCAATGGATTCCACGTCGCTCGTGTCGCCGTTAGTCAATCAAGCCAACGGCCCCCGTTGCAGGGGCCGTTGCGCATCACTCAATCAGTGCGCAATACACACCGACTTCAGCTCGGTAAACGCCTCGATTACCGCACGACCAAACTCACGGCCCATGCCCGATTGCTTGACGCCACCAAACGGCATCGCCGGATCCAGCAGCACGTGGGCGTTGACCCACACCGTACCGGCCTCGATGCGCGGCACCAGGTTCATGGCTTTGCCGAGGTCGTTGGTCCACAGGCTGGCGGCCAGGCCGTAGCGGTTGTCGTTGGCCAGGGCGATCACGGCGTCTTCGTCGTCGAACGGCATCACGCCCAGCACCGGGCCGAACACTTCTTCACGGKCCACGGCCATGCTGTGGTCGATGTCGGCCAGAATGGTCGGCTGCACGTAAAAGCCATCGCCTTCCACCAACTCACCGCCCGACACCACACGCGCGCCTTCTCGGCGAGCCAGTTCGATGTGCTTGAGCACGCTTTGTTGTTGCTTGCGCGACACCAGCGGGTTGATCGCGGCATTGCAGTTCATGCCGGCACCGATCGGCATGGCGGATACCGCAGCGGCGAGGGCTTCGACGAATTGGTCGTGGATCGTGCGATGCACATAGAAGCGCGAAGCCGCCGCACAGACCTGGCCGTTGTTCAGCAGGCCGCCGAGGATCGCGCCTTGAACGGCTTTTTCGATGTTGGCATCGGCGAGCACGATCATCGGGTTTTTACCGCCCAGCTCCAGCGAGAAGCGCGTCATGTTTTCCATGCACGCCACGCCGACACTTTTGCCCACCGCAGTGGAACCGGTGAACGACACTTTGCTCACCAACGGGTGCGCTGTCAGCACGCCACCGACCGAGGCGCCGCCACCGGTGACAACGTTGAACACGCCCGCCGGGATGCCGGCTTCCAGCGCCAGTTCAGCCAGACGCATGGCGGTCAGCGGGGTTTCCATCGCTGGTTTGATGATCACGGTGCAGCCAGTGGCCAGCGCCGGCATCAGTTTCCAGGCAGCAATCAGCAGCGGGAAGTTCCACGGCACAATCCCGACCACCACGCCCACCGGCTCACGCTTGGTGAACGCGGTGAACTTGGCGCCCGGCGGCAGCGGGATCGACACGTCGAAGGTCTGGCCTTCGATCTTGGTCGCCCAGCCGGACATGTAGCGCATGAACTCCACGGTGGCGTTCAAGTCGAGGGCGCGGGCCATGTTGATCGACTTGCCCTGGCTCAAGGTTTCCAACTGCGCCAGTTCTTCGGCGTGAGCTTCAACCAGGGCAGTGAAGTTCAGCAGAATGCGTTCGCGGTCAGCCGGACGCAAACCCGACCACACACCGGATTTGAACGCGGTGTGGGACGACTGCACGGCGCGCTCGACCACGTCCAGCGGCGCGTCCAGGGTTTCGCAAAGGGTTTGCCCGGTGGCCGGGTTGACCACGGAAATGGTCGGACCATCCGCCAACACCCATTGGCCGTCAATGAAGCAGCCGTGACGGCGGCCAAGGAAAGCAGCAACCTGCGGCAGAATTTCAACGTTGCTCATAATTCACCTGTCATTCAAACGTGGGGTTCAACCTGGAAGTCCGGCTGATTAGCGTTGTTCTTTGAGATAGCAAACGACCGCTTGGCGGTCATCGGCGGAGGCCAGCCCCATGTAGGGCATGTAGGTCCCGGGCACATAGGCCTGGGGTTGGGTGATCAGTTGGCTGATGGTTTCGGCTTGCCAGGTCACGTCTTTGCTGCGCATCGCCTGGGAGTAGCTGAAGCCTTCGAGCGAGCCGGACTTGCGTCCAACCACACCCGCCAGGCTCGGCCCCATCATGCCGGCCGTGCCTTTGCTCACCGAATGACACACCCCGCATTCATTGGCGAACACCTGGGCGCCGTGGCCCTGGTCCGGCGTGCAATCGGCGGCGACCACGGTTTGCGCCAGCGCCAGGGTCAGCAAACCAAAGAGGGAGAATTTCTGTGAAGTGAACATAGGAATGCGACCTTGAAAATCCGTGAGGGGAAGCAACAGCAGGGTTGATACGGATTGTCAGTGCTCAGTGACGCGCAGGTTTTGCCCTGCGTGCCAGTCGTGTTGGCCGGGCTGCCAAACCGGGCATTTTGGCAAGCACAGGCAACTCTTTGGCAACCACACAAAAGGGCGAAAAAGTTCCGCGCCGTAGTATCGAAGCAGACCTCAACCCTGTGGTCATGAACAAGAATGGATGCCACACCATGCTCAAGTCCCCCTTGCTTCGTCTCTCGACGCTCGCGCTGCTGATCAGTGCCGCCCAGGCCAACGCCTACGAACTCTATGCCAATGACGACAGCCACCTGAACGCTACGCTGGAAGCGGTCTTCGGCATGTTCCACAGCCAGGAAAACTACGCGTTGTCCGGCCGTCTCGACGAAGGTTCCTCGTCGTGGCGCGAGGGTTACATCAAATACGGCCTGAGCTTCGACAAAGGCCTGGGCAACGCCGGCACCGCTTATGGCGCTGGCAATATGCTCAGTTCCGGAACATGGGGTGACGGCGATGCCGCCGGTTTCACCGACGGCACGGAACGCACCACCAAGTTCGAAGACGCTTACCTGGGCTGGCGTTCGGGCAAGCTGTTTGAAGCGATGGGTGAGGACGGTGTCGACCTGTCCTTCGGTCGCCAGAACATCGTGGTCGGCGACGGCTTCCTGATCGATGGCGACGCGCTGAACCTGGGCAAAGGCCTGGCCGACGGCGAGTTCAATCGCGGCGGCGCCTACTACCTGGCCGCCCGTAAAGCCTTCGACGAAACCGCTGTGTTGCGCCTTGGTGGCAAAGAGGGCTGGCGCAGCGACTTGATGTGGCTGAAGTCGAATAACCGCGCCCAGGCCAAAACCGAAATGTACGTCGGCACCCTCGAACACGTCGCCGAGGCAGGCACGATCGGTTTGACCTACATCGACACCAACGATGTCGACAAACAGTACGCCTCGCCGTTGCAGCTGGAGCGCGATGGCATGAAGACCTACGCCTTGCGTGCGACTGGCAACGCCGGGGTGAAAGACCTGTTCCTGTCCGGTGAATACGCCGAAGAGGATAAGCCGAACGCCAGCAACGAAGACGCCTGGTACCTGGAAGCCGGCTGGACCTTCTCCGAGTCGATCTGGACACCTTATGTCGGCTACCGCTACAGCCGTTTCTCGGAAAATTACGACACGTTGTTCTACGGCTTCAGTCGCGGTTACGGCACCTGGTTCCAGGGTGAAGTGGCCGGTAACTATGCCGGTCCGTTCAACACCAACTCCCGTATCCAGAACGCCACGTTTAAAGTCACGCCACTGGAAAACCTCAGTGTCGGCGTGTTGTTATTCAACTTCGACACCATCGACCGCAACCTGGGCAACACCGATGGCCAAGAAGTTGACTTGTACGCCGAATGGCACGTCAACGATCACCTGACCATCATGCCGCTGCTCGGTCTGTACAGCCCGGACAAGAGCGCAGCCCAGGGTGGCACCCAGTTGGGCAACACCGACAACAACCTCTACAGCCAAGTGGTGTTTGCCACCACGTTCTAGGTTTTGTCCGACGCAAATCTTGTAGCCGCCGACGATCCCCCTGTAGGAGTGAGTCTGCTCGCGATGACGGAGTGTCAGTCGACAATTGTGTGTCTGACACTCCGYYATCGCGAGCAGGCTCACTCCCACAGATTTGACCGAGTTGTCCAGACAGACGCGGTTTAATGTGGGAGCGTGGCTTGCCCGCGATGAACGATGACGCGGTGCTTGAGTGGTTACTCGGGCCGTTCAACTTCAAGCCCTTGGCAGATCCATCCTGTAACCCGCCCCCGGCGCCCCTTCATGCATCGCCGCCTGAATGTCCGCATACAACGCGTTCGCCTCAGCGGTAGTAATTGATCGCGAGCAATCCCGCAGCACCACACGCAAAAGCACATTTTCCTGACCAGGCATCAGCCCGAGTCGTTCAATAGCCTGCGCGGGCAACTCCGAGAATGCCCAACGCCCCTTGACCTGCATCTCCTCGATCCAGTCGGAAGAGCCACCCGCCGCCAGCAACATCCTCTCGGTCAACACCTCTTCGCTCAGCCCCGGTGTTACCGCCAACGAAATGTCACGAGCAATCGACGGCAAACGAGATACCGCACTCCATGGACTCAGATCATGCATCTGCGCCTGCACTCGCACGTTCTGATCGCGTAACAAGCGAATATCCGGGATGCCTTTGCGCAACATGGTCAGCCGATCCAGTCCCATTCCAAGTGCCAGCCCTCCATGACGCTGCGGGTCTATCTTCAAGCGCTCCAGCAAAGACCTCGCAATACGACCGCACTCCAGTACTTCGACCGGAGCACCGTCATTCAACACATTCACTTCAATTCCGCCCTCGGTGTAATGATGCGGACTGTCGCTATAGACCCACTGTTTCTCAGGAACGGCGGACATGAGGATATCGCCGACCAGACGCAACAGATGTTCATGCGTAGCCAGTTCCGGATCACCCAGCACCCAGATATCCATCTGATGCGGTTCGGCACAATGCCAACGATCCCGACTATCACGACGAAAAGTAATACCCGGCGCCGCCAGCAAGATCGTCTGCCCCGGATGCCGTACCTGAGCGGCTCGCTGAAGCGCTGCCGGAATTTGACTGGTGGTTTGCGTACGTAACAGCGAGCACTCATCGACCCAGCGTGTGTGTTCACTCCCGAGCGTGACCTCTGCCGGGTCGTAGCCGAGCAAACCATAATTTTCTTCAGCAGACACAATCCTCGGCCCTGTCTGCAGTTGAGCTTGAGGCCAGCCTTTTTCCGCGAGTCCTTGGAGGATTTCATTCAGCAGTAGCCGGACGGCGTGGTCGGGATTGTTTGTTTCGGTTAAATCAACCAGTAGCAGGGCTTGTTTAAGCGCACTTTCCGTAACGTCCTTCCTTGAAGATGTGTCCATACACTTTCTCTCGACAATGGATTCTTGCCGACAAGGTACACAGCCGTTGGGGGGTTAAGCCGTAGAGCGGAAAAATTCAGACGAGACTGACAGCAAGGTCTTACATATGGGCGTGCAGTATTGGAATGCGTTGATATGTCGCTATTGATTCACTTTTGACCGAGGTGATGCCATCGCGGGCAAGCCCGGCTCCCACAGGTTTTGAGGTGATCACAAAATGACTGAACACWGCAAAACCTGTGGGAGCGTGGCTTGCCCGCGATGAACGATAACGCGGTGCTCCGGTATTACTTCGGCACCTCAACGTTATCCAGCATCCGGTTTGCCGCCAGTTCCGCGAGCATGATGATCTGCTGGATTGCCATGGCCGTATGCCGATGCGGCCCTTCCAGGTACCCCGCAAAATCGCTGGTCATGACACTGGCCTGGGCCAGTGACTCACAGGTGTGGGCCAAGAGGTCTTCGTCCCGGATATCCGGTGCGAGCATGAACATGGTGCTGGGTTTGCGGGTAGCCGGGGATTTGATGACGCCGGGGTTGAGGTAGTGATCGAGGGCGCGCTCGGCGGCTTCGTGGAGTTTTTTTGAATCGAGGGATTCGTAGGGGGATGCCGGATCTGTGTCTGGCGGGTTTGGAGTAACTTTGCACATATTCATTCGTTCCTGATTGGGCAGCCACACCTCGCTACTAATACGAGGGGTGGCGGCTGTACGCAGGTTAGTAGACCGGGGAACGAAGGCAAAGCCGGCGCGCCCGAGGGCGCCCTGCGCACAGCCACCATCAAATACAGGCATTGGAATACCTGTCTGACAGACGCTTGTGCAGCCTTCAAATCCTCGGGCTACTAAACCCGATCACTGGGAATCAGTGACAGGAATCAAGTTACCGAGGGCGTCCAAAGCGCACAAGCCGGCAGATTCTGGCGTAGTCGTAGGTAATGGCGCAAGGCGTTGTAGCTTTCAGGAAGTATCCTTAAACACCGTTAAACATGTGCTCGAAATTGAGACCGCCATCGCGGGCAAGCCATGCTCCTACAAGGTTTGAGGTCATCACAAAATCAGTGAACGCCACGCACACTGTGGGAGCGTGGCTTGCCCGCGATGAACGATAACGCGGTCCTGCTGACTCACCACCAGCACAACCTGCAACACCATGAAATAGGAAATTTCAACGCTGCTTTTAGGAAACGTCCTAACGCTTCCACCTGAGCGTTCCGGTTAGGGTCGAGACCAACCCGGCTACACGCCGGGATTGCCCAAGGACGAACAAGAAGCGCTGATGAAAAAGCTCGGTTTCCCGCAAACCCCGGATTTCCTGCCCGCCCCAAGGCGGCAACCTACCAAGGAAGAGATACAAGCCTTCCAAGAGGCTGGCGCAGCGGTATCCGCCAAGAACGAAGAGCGTGCCATGGATGCCAACGCTCGCTGGGAGATGCATCAAAAAAAACAACTAGACGTACTCAACTCACAGTCCGATTCGCAGCTCAACGGTTGCGTGTTCGCCAAAAGCTGCAACCTCCCGGACGGCATCATCAACCACAACAACCCCGCTGGTTATGTTCCAGTCGAACGACTGGCCGACTACGGAATGTGGGCTGTATTGGGCACCAGCGCGGCGATTACCGCCGAAGGCATTCCGCTCAAATGGGTGGCCGGCTCGGCAACGGGCAATGCGCTTGCCCAGCGCCTCGGTGGTTCACTGGCCCTGTCCCTGACAGGTTCGGTTGCGGCGAGGGCCGCAGTCGGGACTGTGGCCCTGCTGATGCCGAACAGCAGCCTTTGGCCCGACAGCGCTTTCTATAAACACGAGCAATACGCAGCGCTGGACGCGGGGCGAACCCGAGTGCGCGTCAACGTGAAGACATTGCCGGACGGCGCAATCAATGCTTACGGCTTCTACACCGGCGGGAAAAAGGACTGGGAGTTCGTCCCGGTCATCAAGGCCAGACAGCAAGGCGAGAAGTTCGTCGCCGACATCGGCAACGGCCTTGGCCTGACCTGGACGCCCGCGGCGAATCCGGATGACGCGCCAGGCATTCCAGCACTGGAAGGCGCCCCACCCCTGCCGACGATTTGGGTGTACCCGCCCACCGAGCAGGCCGACAAGATACTGGTGAACCCGCAGCACCCGCCCGAGTATCAGGATGCGATCATCTGGTTTCCGGCCGATGCGGGGCTTGAGCCGATTTACATCGTGCTCAATGCTCGGTATGAGCCGGGTGTCGTCACGGGCAAAGGCAAAGATGTATCTGGGGATTGGTTGGCTGGAGCTGGAGCCAGTGCCAGGCAAGGCGCCCCCATTCCAACGCAGATTGCGGATCAGTTGAGAGGACAAACGTTTAGAGATTTTGATGCCTTCAGAAGCGCGTTCTGGCTTGAGGTTTCAAACAACCAGGCATTGCGAAATCAGCTTTGCCGGGATAATCAAAGGAAGATTTCTCAGGGCAAAGCCCCCCTAGCAATAGGGGTGGAGCATGCAGGAGACCGAATGAGATTTGAGATTCACCATATTGAACATATCAAAAACGGTGGCGAGGTTTACAACGTAGATAACCTTTCGGTCATGACGCCAAAACTACATGTTCAAACTCATCAGGAGAGCAAGTAAATGGAATTAAGGAGCAAGCTGTCCGACTACACAGAAGCTGAGTTCATCACCTTAATCAATGAAATCAAATTCGGCTCCAACGATGAGACGGAAGAAGACAAGCTTATCTTTCACTTCATAAAAGTTACCGGTCATCCTGCTGGATCGGATTTAATCTTTTACCCAGAGAATAAGGATGAAAATACAGCGGAAGAAATCATTCATCTCTTGAAAGAGTGGCATGCGTCTCAAGGTTTGCCAGGGTTCAAAAAAGAGTGACCCTGCAGACCATCTCTGTGGCTACCACATCAACACACAGGAGCCTGAAATGATCGCACTCAAAAGCAGCCTGTCAGAGTACACAGAAGGCGAGCTTCTCGAGCTGATCAAGGAGATTTGTGAAGCCGTTGGCGAAGAGGAATATCAGGATGAACTTCTGGAGCACTTCATTGATGCGACTGGCAACGCTGCCGCATCTGATTGGATCTACTACCCGGAAAATAACGAGGATGACTCTCCGGAAGGCATATTGAACACGGTCAAGAAATGGCGAGCAGCTCAAGGTTTTCCGGGGTTCAGAGAAGAATAGCCTTGCAGTGCTTCGAACTGACATCGCCATCGCGAGCAGGCTCGCTCCCACAGTTGACCGAGTTGTCCRGACGGACGCGGTTAACTGTAGGAGCAAGGCTTGCCCGCGATGAACAATAACGCGGTGCTTCAGCAATGCGCACCCGCATGCTCAAGCCGATGAAACAACCGGTTGAAATACACCAGACTGTCCCGCTCTGCACGCACGCCCACATTGGACAACTCAACGAACATCACCGAATGCGACCCGACTTCCTTGCATTCGGTGATCCGCCCTTCCAGCTGCACCAGCGCATCGCGCAGCAACGGCACGCCAGTGTCGCCTTCGTCCCACAGATCCCAGGCAAAACGTTCGGCCATCGACACTTTGGTCATGCCGGCAAAGTGGCGGGCCAGGTCTTCCTGTTCGCCACACAGCACGTTGACGCACAGATGGCCGTTGGTGCGGAACACATCGTGGGTCGCGCTGTTGCGGTTCACACAGACCAGCACGGTGGGCGGTGAGTCGGTGACCGAGCACACGGCGCTGGCGGTGATGCCGCATTGTCCGCCGGGGCCGTTGGTGGTGATGATGTTCACCGCAGCAGGCAGCTGCGCCATGGCGTTGCGAAAGTCGATTTGCTGCTGGCTCAGGTCGGCCATGTCGGTGCCCCTTCCTTCAGGAGGACCGTCGTTGCGCGGCCCTTGGTGATGGAACAAGACTAAGGCCCGGCGGGCTGCACAACCATTCTGACGATCCCCATGATGAGGTGGGCTTTCCGCTAGTCGACTAGGTGGTTTCTTTATCGTCAGGGCCCTTCGCAGTGGGTATCCTGCATTGAGGCGCCACCAAAGGCGCAAGTCCGCCGCAACATGCACGCGTGCGATAACAATAAATAGAATTTCTCGTGGCAGTCCCTGATGGAAACCCGCAAACCGATTGTTTATATCGTTGATGACGACAAAGACCTGCGCACCTCGCTCGCCTGGTTGCTGGAGTCGGTCAGTGTGCAGGCGCAATGCTTTGCCGGCGCTGAAGAGTTCCTGAGCCAGTACGATCCCAAGCAACCGGCGTGCCTGGTGCTGGATGTGCGCATGCCGGAAACCAGCGGCTTTCAGTTGCAGGAAATCCTCAACCAGCGCGGCAGCACCCTGCCGACGATTTTCGTCTCGGCCCATGGCGACATTCCGATGTCGGTCACGGCGATGAAGAACGGTGCGCTGGATTTCGTCGAGAAGCCCTACAACCCGCAGCAGATGATCGACCGCATTCAGGCCGCGCTGAAGACCGCCGTGCATGCCCAGGCCGATCAGCAGCAACGCCAGAACCTGCAAGGCAAGCTCGCGCTGCTGACCAGCCGGGAACGGGAAGTGTTGATGCTGGTGATCGATGGCAAGGCCAGCAAGGTCATCGCCCGCGAGCTGAACATCAGCGTGAAAACCGTTGATGTGCACCGGACCAAGATCAAGGAAAAGATGGGCGTGAGCAGCATTGCCATGCTGGTGCGCGAGGTGTTGCATTTGCCGGTGGATGAGCCGGCGCGGCATTGAGTTAGATCTTCGGCGGTCTTCCGGCCGCCTTCGCGAGCAAGTCGAATCGTCGCACCGCCGCTCCCACACGCGGTCAGTGGCTATAGCGCTTACGGTATTCCCCCGGCGACACGCCAAAGCGTGATTTGAACGCCGAGGAAAAGTAGCTGGAATCCGAGAACCCCCAGGCGTAGCACAGCGCCGAGAGCTTCTGCTCGACGTCAGAGCGGCGCAGGTTTTCGGCGCAGAAATCCAGGCGACGATGTTTGATGTACTGCGCCACCACCAGGCCGCGTTTGGAAAACATCCGGTACAGACCACGCACTGACATGCCCACTTCCCGGGCAATCAGCTCGGGGCACAGTGTTTCGTCGCTGATGTGCTCGTCGATGTAGGCGATGGTTTTGCGAAATTGCCGTTCGTGGGCGTCCACGCCGGCGTCGCGTGCGCTGATCCCCGGCAGTAACAGACTGACCAAGGCGTCGAGCACGGCTTCGCTTTCCTGCATGTCCAGCCCTTCCTGGTGCTGGGTCTCCAGCACCATGCGGTTAGCCATGGTGGCCAACGGTGTGCTGGCCGAGATGCGCGTGGCGCAATTGACGGCGTTGAAATGCGAACCGCGCTCCACCACCTGACGCGGCAGGATCAACGACAGCTGCCGGGAATCCTCGTTATAGGTCATGTCGCTGGGACGGCTGGCGTCGATCAGGGCGATGTCGCCACAGCCCAACAGGGCACGGTTGTCGCCCTGTTCGAGTTGCGAACTGCCGCGCAATTGGAACACCGCGTAATAATGGCCGGCGCTGCTGGTGCTGACGTCTTTGCTGGTGCGATACAAATGCACGTGGGCCATGTCGACCACACTGAGGTTGATCGCGCCGCTGCGAAACTCCGCCAGCCCACCGTAGAAATTCGCGTCCAGTGCACGGGCGTCGAAACGCCCACAGGCCTGATTGACCTGACTTAACCAACTTTCGAATGCATCGTTGCGCACCGCCGAAGTAGTACTCATGACCGCAGGGCCTCACGTCAGTTTTATTGTTATTTTTCGACCGCTTCGCCGAGCGGTTCGATGAATTCCGGGTACGTGACCATCGCCTCCTTTGACGGTCGTGGGGCGCCGATTTAATCGACTCCCACGCAATGTTTCCAGGGGTTTTTCCTGTTACAGATCCAATACCAGACGAGCGGAAAGCGCTCGCGAAACACAGGCGCAAATTTGCTTGTTACCCGCCTTCTCTTTGCTCGACAAACAGTTGTCGCGGTGTTCCGGAACCCCGTCCAGTACCTCGACAATGCAGGTGCCGCAAATGCCTTCACGGCATTCAGTGTCGATGTCGCAGCCATGGGCCTGTAGCACGTCGACCAGGCTGGTATCGGCCGGAACCTGAAGCACCACGCCGGAGCTGGACAGCTCCACTTCAAAACCACCACTCGGCCCAGCATTGGCGGCGGGATCGGCCTGGAAATGCTCCAGGTGAATCGCGTCTTCGCTGCGGCTGCGGGCGGCCACTTCCACCACTTTGTTCATGAACGGCGCGGGGCCGCAGGTGTAGACGTGGGCAGCGCTGCCGGCCTGATCCAGGCTTTGGGACAATGCCGCGTCCATGTCAGCCGGTTCGACGCCGTAATGGAACTGCACATGATCAGCAAAGGTGTTGGCCAACAGCTCGGAAAAGGCCGCGTACTCAGGCGAACGTGCGAAGTAATGCAGGCGATACGGCTGGCCACTCTCCGCCAGTCGATAAGCCATGCTCAGCAGCGGAGTGACGCCGATACCGGCGGCAAACAACACATGCTCGCTGGCGCTCGGGTCGAGGCGGAACAGGTTGCGCGGGGCACCCATTTCCAGCTCCATGCCCTCTTCCACTTGCTCATGCAATGCCTGCGAACCACCGCGCGACTGCGCTTCTTTCTTCACTGCGACCAGATAGGCGCGGCGATCCTGCGGCGGACTGCACAGCGAATACTGGCGGGTCACCCCGGTCGGCCCGGTCAGGTCGACATGCGCCCCCGGTTCATAACTGTCGAGTGGCTGACCGTCACTGCGCACGAGGCGAAAGGAACGGATATCCAGCGCTTCTTCGACGATCCTTTCGATCCTCACCTTCATCATTGCATCACCTGAAATTCGGTTGATTTTTGTTAAATAAACAGCTCGTAGCAGCTGTCGAGCATCGCGAGGCTGCGTTCGCTAGTAGCAGCTGTCGAGCCCGCGAGGCTGCGTTCGCTAGTAGCAGCTGTCGAGCCCGCGAGGCTGCGTTCGGCTGCGKAGCAGTCGTGAAATCAGACACTGCGGTCTTCCAGGAGGACCGCGTATTCAGGATTGACGACTGCTMCGCAGCCGAACGCAGCCTCGCGGTGCTCGTCAGCTGCTACATAAGCTGCGTTGAACGCTTTTTTCAGCGCATGAACAACCCGCCATTGATGTCCCAGCACGCGCCCGTCACCGAGGCGGCGTGTTCGGCGATCAACAGCAATACGCTGTCGGCGATGTACTCCGGGGCGCCGAGGGTGCCGGCCGGGATCATCTTAAGAATTTGCTCCAGACGCTCCGGGGCCACGGTTTCACGCACGATCGGCAAGTCCAGCGGACCCGGCGAGATGCTGTTGACCGTCACACCTTGCGGCGCCAGTTCACGGGCGAAGACCTTGGTCAGCGTCGCCACGCCACCCTTGGCCGCCGCGTAATGCGCGCCGGTGGCAGTGCCGCCATTCTGGCCGGCGAGCGAGGCGATGTTGACGATGCGACCAAAGCCGCGCTCGGCAAAGTGCGCGCCGAACACCTGGCAGGCGACAAAGGTGCCGCGCAGGTTGATCGCCATCGACTCGTCGAATTCTTCCGGCGTGATGTCCATCAGCGCCGCTACTTTCGATTGGCCGGCGTTGTTCACCAGAATGTCGGTGCCGCCCCAACGCTCAGCGAGCAGGTCGCGGGCACGGACAAAATCGGCCTTGTTACGCACATCCAGCTCGATGGCGACGGCAGTCGCGCCGCTGCCATCAAGTTCCGCCGCCAGCTGCTGTACGCCGTCGAGGCGCACATCGGCCAGGGCCACGCGATAACCCGCCGCGTGCAAACGACGGGCGATGCATTCGCCAAGACCGCGCGAAGCGCCGGTCACCAGGGCTACTCGGTTCATGGTGGAGGCCCTCACAGCAGGAAGCCGAGCGCGCTCAGGCTGTCGGTGGAGTTGATCAGGCGCACGACCTTGCGTTCCAGTTTCGCCACACCGTCGACAATGCGAATGCGGTGGTTGAGGTCGGCCACGAACGGCGTGTGCACCCCGCGTTTGTAGGCGTACAACAGCTGCGCCGAGTTGACTTCAACGATGTCACCGGCGGCTTCCACCAGGCGGAAACGCGAGATCGTGCGGATGGTTTTCGCCGCGTCCACCGCCGACGGCGAATAGCCGGCGGTCAGGCGTTCGATGCGCAAGTCACGCATACGCGCATCGTCGTAGGCGTAGTTGAGCGTGGCTTCAAAGTCTTCGGTGTCCGGGTCGATCGGCACGATGTACTTGCCACTCTCGCTCCACAAGGTCGCCCATTCGGCGTAGTTCTTGTGGTCGAGCAGTTCGGCTTCGCGCCAGATGAATTCGATGGCCTGGGCCAACGGACCGGTAAAACCGTTCAGGGAGTCTTGATTGCTCATTGGCTCATCATCCTCTTCCACATGTCATAGGCACCGCGCATGCCGCCCTCGTCGGTGGCATGGGACACCTTGTCGCCGTTTTCGGCGGTGATTTCGCGATTGAGGCCGCGATTGACCAGGATTGGCGCATCGACGCCAGCGTACGAGCCGCGCTGCACACGGTCCCAGGCCTCGGCATCGTCAGGGCTGCCGAAACCGAACGGGCCCTGGAAGTGTTCGTGAATGCGCATGCGTTCGCGGTTTGCGATTTCCGGGCCGCCGTCCATGCCGAGGGCGACGTGGCGGATCTCGGTTTCGGTGACCGAGACCGGACGCAGTACGCGGAAGAACGACATCGACATCGCGATGTTCGGGAACAGGTTCAGGTTGAAACCGGCACCGTGCAGCGAACGTACGATGCGACGCACTTGATCTGCCGGCATGGTTTTCGACAGTTCTTCGGTGACGTGGGCGAAGCGCTCTTGCAACTGTTCAGTGCCGTCGTCATGATCGAGATCGACGTGCTCCGGCACCATCACCATCACGCTGTGGCCATTGCCCAGCGAGTGGGTGACCGCCTGTTCGTCGGTCATGAACGAGAGCATTTCCGAAGTTTCTTCATCCACCGACGACATGAACGACTTGTGCACGATCGGGAAGTGATAACCGTCGGTGGTGTTTTCCAGCTGGATCTTCCAGTTGCCCTTGAAGCTGAACTTGTGTTCGCCCTGGGTCTTGATCGGGTAGCCGGCACCCTGCTTCATGAACAGGTCCATCCAGTGCTTGGCACCACCGAGGAAATCTTCCAGCGGTTCGATCTCGTCGTTGTAGCTGGCGAAGACCATGCCGGCGTAGCTTTCCACGCGCAGGCTGGTCAGCGGCAACTCAGACTTTTCCAGAATGCCTTCGTAACCGTCCGGGTATGGCAGCGCACGCAGTTTGCCGTCCAGGCCATACGACCAGCTGTGGTACGGGCAGGTGAAACCGGTGGCGTTGCCTTTGTGTTTTTCGCACACGGTGGCGCCACGGTGGCGGCAGCGGTTTTCCAGGACGTTGATGTTGTTCTTCTTGTCGCGAACAACGATCACCGGGCGACGGCCGATAGTGGCGGTCTTGAAGTCGCCGCAATTGCGCACTTCGCTTTCGTGAGCCACCCACACCCAGGTGCGGTAGAAAATCTTGTCCAGCTCGGCTTCAAACAGCGCCGGATCGTTGTACAGCGAGACGTCGACGCGGTCGTGACTGACCAGCTCGTCGGGGCTTTTCGATGATGCGATCAGCCGGTATTCATGAGTGCTCATGCGGTTCTCCTCATGGCTTTTTTATGACTTGTTTTTAGGGGTGGACCGTTCACCGGCCATGCTCTGTTGCAGCTGCGCACCAAAGGCGCAGACCAATTCGTCCTGTCCTTTACGGCCGACAATCTGCAGGCCGACCTTCAGCCCGCCGCAATCCAGTTCCACCGGCACCGTCAGCGCCGGATGGCCGCTGAGGTTGAAAGGCCGTACCAGCGGGGTCATGCCGGCCACGGCTTTGCTCCCGTTGCGCGCTTCGATCAGCGTCGGCGGCAGGCTCGGCATCGTCGGTAACAGCAGCACCGCGAACTGCTCCAGCGCCGCGTCCACTTGCTGACTGAAGCGCTCGCGGACTTTCTCCGCTTGCGCCAGGTCGGCGGCGCTGGTGCGGCTGGCGGCCAGCAGGCGTTGCTCGACATCCGCACCGATCAAGCCTTTGCCGGTGAGGTGGCCGAACGCCGCCCAATTTTCAAAATTGATTACGGTCAAACCGGCAGCGAAAGCGGCTTCGAATTCGCTCAGGTGCAGATTGCCGCGACGCCAGCCGGCGCGGTCGGCGGCGGCGCCGAGGCTCGCTTGCAAGTGCGGATCGCAGTCGACTTCGAGGAAGCCGACAGAGGCATTGCTCGATGGCAAACCTTGAACCTGAAAACCAGGGCAGATCACTTGCATTGCGGCGATCAGATCGGCCATGTCGGCGGCGAATGGCCCGACGCAATCGAGGCTGGACTCCGCCGGATGCGCGCCGACCCGGCTGACTCGGCCGAAAGTCGGTTTCAACCCGGCAATGCCGCAGCACGCCGCCGGCACACGCACCGAGCCGCCGGTGTCAGTGCCGATGGCGATGTCCGCCAAACCGGCCGCGACCGCTGCAGCCGAACCGCTGGACGAACCGCCCGGTACGCGATCCGGTGCTTGCGGGTTGATCGGTGTGCCGGTCCAGTCGTTGATCCCGGTGACGCCAAACGCCAGCTCGTGCATGTTGGTCTTGCCAACGATCTGCCAGCCTGCGTCGAGGATCGCGTCGACGACGTCGGCGTTGCGAGTAGCCGGCGCCGCATCGGCAAACGCGCGGCTGCCGGAACGGGTTGCATGCCCGGCAATGTCGATGGAGTCTTTGATCGCGACCCGTTTGCCGCTGCCACCGATCAAGAATTCGCTGATAAATGTGCTCATGCGCCCAACCCCGTGTTGAACAAGCGTTGCGTACGGAAATGCGCGATCAGCCAGACGCCGTCGACACAGCGGAAATCGATGTTCAGGCGGGTGCCGAACAATTCGCTGTGGCCATCGGCGCAGGTGGAAATCTGCTGCATGATCCACTGCCCTTGGGCCTTGCTGCCGTCGACCACAATCGACTCGCTGGTGAGGTAATGCAGGTTCAGGCGAAAGTGCTCCGAGGGCGGCAAATAGCCGCCGACGAACGCCGCCACCGCATCACGTCCGTAATGCTGGCCGAAGGTCTGCGCAGTCTGAGTGCCGATGCCTTCCCAGATCGCATCGACGCAAAACAGCTCAGCCAGTTCACGGACGTAGGTCGGCGCCCTCGGCACATCGCACAGGTCCATGTAGCGCGCCATCAAG
Organism: Pseudomonas sp. P5_A12; assembly: GCF_056400685.1. Taxonomy (NCBI): domain Bacteria; kingdom Pseudomonadati; phylum Pseudomonadota; class Gammaproteobacteria; order Pseudomonadales; family Pseudomonadaceae; genus Pseudomonas; species Pseudomonas sp. P5_A12. The sequence goes on from NZ_JBFUKU010000043.1 coordinate 16,392, forward strand.
CGGCGCACCTGGCTCTCCCCTTCCAGCGCTTCAAGCCGCTGCAGCAAGGCCTCGTTCATGGCTTAAACCTTGGCTGCATCAGGAATGGTCAGCGGACGGCCGATGCGCGCTTCGACCTTGGCGTAGCGCCACAGGCTGTATTCGTTGACCGGCGTGGTGCGGAACAGGTTGCAGGCGTCGATCACCGATTGGTGGCAGTCAACGTCGGCCATGATGTAGACGGTCCACGGCGAAGTGGTGGACGGGCCGACCATCAGGCGGTCATCGTCCATCGCGCCGAGCACGGTGATGCCGGGCATGGCGCCGAGCGAGCCCATCATCTGGCTGAAGCCTTTCCACACGCTCAGGCCTTCGCCGGTTGGCAGGTCGAAAAAGTTCTGGGTGATGCCGATGCAGAAGACGACGCGCAATGGCTCTTGGGTGGTCTGGGTCATGGGGTTTGATCCTTGAAAGAGTGGGTTCAGATGTAGCCAGGGAATGGCGGTACGCCGAGGAGCACCGAACCGGCGCCGTCGTACAGGCCTTCGCTGAGGAATGCGTGCTGGGTAACCACCAGCGAATCGCGCAGGTAGCGTTGCAGCGGGTGGCGCAGGTAGATCGCGGTGGTACCGGCGAGGCTGTAAGCGCTCTGCACCACGGCCGCACCGGCCTGGGACACGTGAATCGCAGACAGACGCAACAGGCTGGTTTGTTCCGGTGTGACCGGATTGCCAGCGAGAATCGAGTTCCACACTTGCTCGGTCGCGTTGTAGAAGAAGCCACGGGCGGCGGCCAGTTGCGCTTCTGCCTTGGCGATTTCGATGCGCACATAAGCGCGGTCGGCCATTTTCGGTGCGCCGGTGATGCCGCTGCCGGCAGCCATGCGGCTCACTTCATCAAGCGCAGCGCGGGCCAGACCGAGGTTGACCACGGCCAGCACTTGCGCGGCATAGGCAATCGACGGGTAGCGGAACAGCGGCTCGTCGATGGTCGCCGCGCCACCACGGATGAAAGTCCAGCGTTCATCGACGTGTTTGTCGGTGACGCGCAGGTCGTGGCTGCCAGTGCCTTTGAGGCCGACCACGTCCCAGTTTTCAATGATTTCGACCTGATCCGCACGGAACACAGCAGTGCGTGGTTTGCCACCGGCCGCGCCGATGCCGACACCGAGCAGGTCCGCACCTTTGCAACCGCTGGCGAATTTCCAGGTGCCGTTGACCTGCCAGCCGCCGTCGACCGCTTCAGCAGGCTGCAACGGGAACAGGCCGCCGGCAAACACCAGATCCGGGCTGTCGGCGTAGATTTCAGCCAGGGTTTCGTGCGGCAATGCAGCGAGATAGACGCCGGCGCTGCCGAAGCTCGCGACCCAGCCGGCGGAACCGTCGGCTTCGGAAATACGTTCGATCATTTGCAGGAAAAGCGCTGGCGCCAGCGCATCACCGCCGAAGCATTTTGGCGTGGCGGCACGGAAGATGCCCACCTGCTTGAAGCGTTCGATCATGTCCCGTGGCACGTGGGAGCCGGCGTCGAATTCATCGCGACGTTGGCGCACTTCATCCAGCACCCGCTGAAATTCCTGGCTATGGACGCTGATGTCGTCGATGCCTGGCAGAGGGTCTTTCTGCGCGGTAGCTGAACGCAGCATGGGCTTGTTCTCCGTTGAATTGTTATTAGTCGGAGCCTGCCTCGGGGCGTGGCGACCGTTGATGGGTTCAGTGTAAAAACCGCATCCGCTCGCCACTATTGGGGCGTGTAGCCCCCCAGCTAAAGAAAACCCCTAGTCCGCCCCCGGTTACCTCTGAGCGCATCACCGGGCGCAAGCCGGTATAAAACGCCATACTTCGACTTCATCTGTAGTCGACCCCTCTGCCGCCAAGGGCTGCGCGATGTATCTACCAAAACCGAACGACTTCTACGCCCTGATCGAAGCCATGCCGTTGTGCATCATTCTTCACGATGCCCACAGCAAGGAGATCCTGTGGGCCAACGCCGCCGCCCTGACGGCGCTGGGCTTTACCCTGGAAGAACTGACGCCGCTCAAAGCCCCGGACATGACCAGCAATGCGCCGCAATACCGGCGTTCGGTCGGCCTGCGTTGGCTGGAAGGCGCGGCGCGCACCGGCCAGCGCGCCATCGAGTGGTGTTATCGCTCCAAGCAAGGCGTGGAGATCCTCTCGGAAGCGGTGGCGACGCTGGTGCACCTGGACGGTCGCGATGTGTTGATGGTGCAGTTCCGCGACATCTCCAAGGAAGACAAGGTCAAGCGTGACCTCAAGCGTTTCGAAAGCCGCCTCAAGGCCTTTATGCAGGACCTGGCCGAAGGCGTTACGGTGCTCGGACCGCAAGGCGATATCCGCTTTATCAGTGAATCCGCCGCGCAACTGCTCAACAGCGAAGATCAGCCGCTGATTGGCGAAAACTTCCTCGACTGGTGCGACGAAACTTCCCGCCAGCGCCTGCTGCAACAGATGTCCTGCGAGCAACCGGAAAACGCGCCGTTCAGCGTTCACTATCATCTGCAAAGGCGTGACGGTGAATGGCGCTGGCACCACGCGACGTGCCGCTACATCGAAATTGAAGACGATCTGGTTGGCTACTTGCTGCTGTTCCGCGATGTCACCGAACAGGTGCGCGCCGAGAAAGCCCGACGGGTCAGCGAGCAAAAACTTGAATACCTGGCGCGCTACAACGCCATGGGTGAAATGGCCGTGGCGATTGCCCATGAGCTGAGTCAGCCGCTGGCGGCCACGCGTAATTTCATCGAAGGCGCGGTGATTCGCCTGGGCAAGGATCAAAGCAACGATCAAGGCGTGGCTTGGGGTTTGCAGAACGCGGTGCGGCAAATCGAGCATGCCTCGCTGATCATCAAAAGCGTGCGCGAATACGTGGTCAAGCTGGAGCAATCCGAAGAGCTGATCGACCTCAATGAGCTGCTGCGCGAAACCCAATATTTCATCAGCCTGCGTGCCGATCCGAGCCGGATCAAAGTCGACATCATCACCAGCCCTGAACCGCTGCTGATCAGCTGCGAAAAAGTGCTGATCGGTCAGGTCATTCTCAATCTGGCTTTTAATGCTATCGAAGAGATGAGTGATTTGCCGCCCGAGCGGCGCGTGCTGCGTATACACGCGAGCCGTGGTGATCAGATTGCGCTGGTGCGGGTTGAAGATTGCGGTCGCGGGATTCAGGCGCTGGAGCAAGACAAGCTGTTCGACGGTTTTTTCTCCTCCAAGGTCAGCGGCAACGGCATCGGCCTGGCGCTGTGCAAAAACATCATCGGCCGCCATCGCGGGGATATCTGGGCGCAGAATCTGGAACCGTGTGGTGCTGTTTTTACCTTCTCTCTTCCTCTCGCCAATTCCCTCTGACTACCACCTGACCGGTAGCAGCTGCTACAGGGGTGCGTTCGCCGACGTTATTTGAATTGCGTTTCGCGGTGTGTGCAGCCGGCCTCCCACGACTGGCACAGACACACAAACACTTGGCAGCCACAGCAATTCTCGGCGTTTCCCGGCGAGGCAGAATCGAATTGTAAAAATCTGCCCAAGCACCCGCGATCTGCGTGAATAACAATTCAGGGAGTTCCCCTAATGCGAACCAACAGGATCAACGTACAGTCAGTGCTAGGTCTGAGCCTGCTTGTACTCGGCTTGACCAGCGCCCGTGCGGACCTGCCGGCTGACACCATCGGCCAGACCGTTTTGGCCTTTCCACCGCAAGCCCATCGGGCGTATATCGTCGACGTCGAATTCGACAGTTTTGTGGTGGGCCGTGTGACCGTGGTCGACCCCGACAACAAACGCATCCTCGGCATGATGCCGACCGGTTTTGCCGCACCGTCAACGCTCAGCCGCGATAAAAAGACCCTCTACAGCGCGGACATTTTCTACTCGCGCGGCACTCGCGGCACGGTGACCGATGTGCTGACCGCGTGGGACACGTCGACTCTGGCACCGGCCTGGGAAGTCGTGATTCCACCCAAGCGTGCCGAGTCGCTGACCCAACGCTACGGTTTGAATACCAGTGGCGATGACCGCTTCGTCTACGTTTACAACTTCACGCCGTCGACCTCGGTGACCGTGGTCGACACGCAAGCCAAGTCCGTCGCCGCCGAACTGGCGATTCCGGGTTGCGTGCTCAACTACCCGATCGGCAACCGCCGCTTCGCCTCGCTGTGTGGCGATGGCAGCTTGCAGGTGATCACCCTGAACGACCAGGGCCAGGAAACTGCGCGCAGCCGCACGCCGTTCTTCGACCCGAACGCCGAGAAGCTCGTAGAGCGCGCGGTGAACGTCGGCGATACCTACTACTTCACCAACACGACCGGCACCGTTCGTGCGGTAGATTTCTCTGGCGATGCGCCGAAGATCCTGCCGTCGTGGTCGTTGACCACCGACGAAGAAAAGAAAGCCGGTTGGGCACCGGGTGGCTGGCAGCTGATGGCCGTTGCGCCGAAGCTCGACCGTTTGTACGTGCTGATGCACGACGGGCATGAACCACTGAAGTGGGAAGACCCGAGCCCGCTGATCTGGGCGTTTGACCTCAAGACCCACAAGAAAGTGGCGACACTGGAAGCGCCAGCGCCGGTGTGGAGCCTGCAGGCGACGAGCGACGACAAACCGCTGTTGCTGGGTGCCGATGTCGAGGGCGGCTTGCAGATTTTCGATCTCAAGACCAACAAGCACACGAGCAGCATGCCGAAAGTCGCCAAAACCGCGACTCAGGTCATGAGCCACTAAGCGAGGTTCGGCCATGCACTTAGATCCGATCTTCATCATTGCCAGCGCCCTGACCATTGCGGTGTTGCTGGCCAGTGCCGCGACGCACAAGGTCCGCGCGCCGGCACGGTTTGCCAAGCAATTGGCGGACTACCAACTGTTGCCTGACGTATTGGTGCGCCCGGTCGCGCGTGTGATTCCAGTGGTAGAGCTGGTGATCGCGTTCGCGCTGCTGGTGCCGGTCAGCCGGTATTGGGCAGCGTTGACGGCGGCCAGCCTGATCGCGCTCTACGCCGCGGCCATTGGCATCAACCTGTGGCGCGGTCGCCGCGACATCGACTGCGGTTGCGCCGGCCCGGACCAGGCGCAACCGTTGCGCCCGGTCCTGCTGCTGCGCAACAGCGTGTTGGTGGGCGTGGCGCTGTTGGCCAGCGTGCTGCCGATGGCCCGCAACCTGGGTTTTTTTGATGGCTTCGTCACCGTTGCCGCCAGCGCTGTGGCGCTGCTTCTGTACGCCGCAGCCGATGGCTTGCTGGCCAACTCCCCTCTTCTGCTCAAACTGATTGGTAGGTGATCAATGGAAGGCTTAATCGTTTCCAACGTTTTGCTCTGGATTCTGCTCGCGGCCGTGGCGTTTGCCGTCATGGGGCTGGTGCGTCAGATTGGTGTTTTGCATGGTCGCCTGGCTCCGGCCGGGGCGCTGATGATGGACAAAGGCGTCGCGGTCAACGAAGCCGCGCCGCAAGTCACCGCATCCGACCGTAACGGTCGCCCGGTGAACTTCGGTTATGCCGGCGAAAAGAATCAGCTGCTGTTTTTCCTCTCGCCGACCTGCCCGATCTGCAAATCACTGTTGCCGGCGATCAAATCCATCGCCAAGGAACAGGCGGATCGACTGGACGTGGTGTTCATCAGCGACGGCGACATGGATGCCCAACAAAAGCTGATCCGCGAACACAAACTGGAAGACGCCACCTACGTGGTCGGGCCGGAAGTCGGCATGACCTACCAGATCGGCAAGCTGCCTTACGCCGCGCTGATCGACAAAACCGGCACCTTGCGCGCCAAGGGCCTGGTCAATTCCCGCGAGCACCTGGACAGCTTGTTCGAAGTCGAACACCTGAAAAAGGCCACGCTGCAGGAATACCTCAACAGCCAGCCGCACGAACATGACCACAGCCACGGCCATAGCCACTGATTAAGGCAGGGAGACTTATATGAAACTGCTGGATCTGTTGTTCGAGCGCTCGACCCGTCGAGTCGCCGACACCACCTCACGCCGCAAACTGCTGTCGCGCATGGGTTCCTTGATGGTCGCCGGTGCCGCCCTGCCGCTGCTGTTGCCGCTGGACCGCACCAGCAAAGCCCTGGCCGCCGACAACCCGAAAGCCGGTGACCCAGGTGATCCGAACACCTGCGATTACTGGCGCTACTGCTCCATCGACGGCTTTCTGTGCAGCTGCTGCGGCGGGTCGGTGACGTCCTGCCCACCGGGCACCGAATCCTCGCAAGTCACCTGGATCGGCACCTGCCGCAACCCGGCCGACGACAAGGACTACATCATTTCCTATAACGACTGCTGCGGTAAGCAGAGCTGCGCCCAGTGCGCCTGCACCCGTAACGACAGTGAAGAACCGGCTTATCGCCCGTTCAACAACAACGATGTGAACTGGTGCCTGGCCGCCAAATCGCACATCTATCACTGCACCGTTTCGGTCATCCGTGGCGTCGCCATCTAACGCGCATTGCCGCCGGTTGCTCATGCAATCGGCGGATTTTTTTGTGCCCCCACGCGATCCCTGTGGGAGCGAGCCTGCTCGCGATAGCGGTGTATCAAGTGACTCAAATGTCGACTGGCACTCAGTCATCGCGAGCAGGCTCGCTCCCACAGGTTTCGGCGGCGGCTTCAAAAAGTGTGTTTTACCGTAGAGGTGCTTTGTCATGCGTAAGTTGCTACTCCTCGGTCTTGTCTGCACCCTGAGCGCCCCGCTCGCCTATGCCCGGGCCATTCCCGACCCATCGCAGCGGCATGCGCCGGGCAATGAAGAGCTGCAAAAACCCATCGATCAGGCCGGTTACAGCGTTGGCGTGAACTACCAACTGCAATGCGCCGGTTGCCATTTGGGTAACGGCATGGGCTCGGCCGCCAATGACACGCCTCGGCTCACCGGGTTTGTCGGCAACTTCCTCAAGGTCCCCGGCGGCCGCGAATTTCTGGTGCGTGTACCCGGCATGTCGCAATCGGCGCTGAACAACGCGCAGTTGGCTGACCTGCTTAACTGGTTGATGCGCGACGGCGGCCTGGCCGGTAAAAGCACGCCTGCCGATTACCAGCCTTACAGCGCTGAAGAAGTGGCTGAGTTGCGTCACGTAACAATGCTCAATTTGCCGGGCACTCGGACAGAGTTGATCAAGGCAATGCGTGCCCAAGGAATCGCAATTGAAGACGGCATGAGTGACTGACTCGCCAGACGCAAGGGTACGTGACTGCGAACGAATGTCATCTGCGTCCTTATCTTCGCTATTTTTTTCCGTCGGACTTCATTCCGCTACCAATCTTCTAGACTCATCGAAACAGGGGGAGCCACGCGCTACGCGCGTTTCCATACGCTGATGAAAAACAAGGAAAAATAACCTTGAAAGCATCGACAATCTTCGTCGCGGGCAGCGTGTTGTTTTCGCTGGAGGCTTCTGCCACCGGGATTATTCCGGTCTTCGACCTGGATTTCACAAGGTCAGCGGATCAAACGCTGAAAAAACTCAACATCAACGATGGATGCATTGTTGATGCCCCTACCCCCATCACGTTCACCTACTGTCGGGAAGGCTCGACAACGCTCTGGAAGTATCAGGTGCTGGACCTGCAACAACAGTCAGCAATCCGCACTGTTACCCAGCAGCCCCTGATGGGCTATGGACAAATCAGCGTTCTGGAACTCAATAGCGCGGCCTGCGAACACGAAACCCGGGCCGAGGCTAAATCCGCCATTAGTTGCATGGCCATACTCAGTCTGGTCGCGCTGTTTCTGCTGATGGGCTTGCGATACACCTACATGGTCTTCCGCCAACACAACAGCGATGGTTCTGCGTCTTCGATCCCTCCATGGCAGCCAACGACCGAGCATGTGCCTGAACACCAGGTAATGACAAAGGCATTGGGGGCGTTTGTTGTCGCAGTTGTGATGATGATGGTCTATTGCACCCTCTGCGTTTTTTAATCTCGACTCGCCACTGAACGCGTAAATTTACGGTTTTTTTGGGGCAATGGTTTGTCGGCCGCCCGCTGCGTTTCATCGGCTTGCGATTGAAGCGTGATGGCGAGTGGATATCTGCGCGAAGGTGATTATGCTTCAACTATCCCGGCACACCTGCGAGGCCGCCAGCTGCGTCCCTACTACGTGCAATTTGCAATCCGATGAGATCAGCCCCAGGGCCTGGGTGCGGCAACTGATGAGAGGTACTCCGGCCAATAACAAGAGCAAAACGGAGAACACTCATGGCCGTAATCGACAGTACAACCACGGGTAGCACGCCTAACCGTGGGATAACCAAGGAAGAGCGCAAAGTCATTTTCGCCTCGTCCCTGGGCACCGTATTCGAATGGTACGACTTCTACCTTTACGGCTCCCTCGCCGCCATCATCGCCAAGCACTTCTTCGCCGGTGTCAACGAGACCACAGCGTTCATCTTCGCCCTGCTCGCCTTCGCCGCAGGCTTCGCCGTACGGCCTTTCGGCGCCATCGTTTTTGGCCGGCTGGGCGACATGATCGGGCGCAAGCACACCTTCCTCATCACCATTGTCATCATGGGTATCTCCACCGCCATCGTCGGCTTTCTGCCCGGCTATGCCACCATCGGCGTGGCGGCGCCAGTCATCCTGATCAGCCTGCGCCTGCTGCAAGGCCTGGCCCTGGGCGGTGAATACGGCGGCGCGGCAACCTACGTGGCCGAACATGCACCGCCAGGCCGGCGCGGTTACTTCACGTCGTGGATCCAGACCACCGCGACCCTCGGGCTGTTTTTGTCGTTGCTGGTGATCCTCGCCTGCCGTACCTTGCTCGGCACGGAAGCGTTCGAGGCGTGGGGCTGGCGGATTCCGTTCCTGTTGTCGATCCTGCTGCTGATCGTCTCGGTGTACATCCGCTTGCAACTCAGCGAGTCGCCGGTGTTCAAGAAAATGAAGGAAGAAGGCAAGGCGTCCAAAGCGCCGCTGACCGAATCCTTTGCCCGCTGGGACAACCTGAAAATCGTGATCATGGCCTTGCTCGGCGGTACGGCCGGCCAGGCCGTGGTCTGGTACACCGGGCAGTTTTATGCACTGTTTTTCCTCCTGCAAATGCTCAAGATCGACCCGCAAACCGCCAACCTGTTGATTGCCGGTTCACTGCTGATCGGTACGCCGTTCTTCGTCATATTTGGCAGCCTGTCCGACCGCATCGGCCGCAAGGGCATCATCATGGTCGGCTGTATCCTCGCGGCGCTGACCTACTTCCCGATCTTCCATGCGTTGACCCAGTACGGTAACCCCGACGTGTTCGTGGCACAGGAGAAGAACCCGGTCACGGTGATCGCCGATCCGGCCCAATGCTCGTTCCAGTTCGACCCGGTGGGCAAGGCCCGATTCACCAGCTCCTGCGACTTGGCCAAGAGCGTGCTGGCGAAGAAAGCGATCCCCTACAAAAACGAGAAGGCCGAACCGGGCACCGTCGCGCAGGTTCGCATCGGCGACAAAGTGATCCAGAGCTTCGAAGGCAGCAGCCTGCCGGCCGCCGAGTTCAAGACCCGCAACGACGCCTTCATTGCCACCCTCGGCACCGCCCTCAAGGAGGCCGGCTACCCCGAGAAGGCCGACCCGGCGAAGACCAACTACCCGATGGTGTTGCTGTTGCTGACCATCCTCGTGATCTACGTGACCATGGTCTACGGGCCTATCGCCGCGTGGCTGGTGGAACTGTTCCCGGCGCGCATCCGCTACACCTCGATGTCGCTGCCGTATCACATCGGCAATGGCTGGTTCGGCGGGTTCCTGCCGACGGTGGCCTTCGCCATGGTCGCAGCCACCGGGGATATCTACTACGGGCTGTGGTACCCGATCGTGATCGCAGTGATGACGGCGATTCTGGGCACGTTCTTCCTGCCGGAAACCAAGGATCGGGAAATCGCCTGAGGCGAGCAGCAGCCCTCTCCTGCCGAGGGAGAGGGCATGCCTGTTTTATTTGACGAGCCGGGTTTCCTTGGACGGCCGGTAGCCGAAATACGAGCTATAGCACTTGCTGAAATGGCTCGGCGAAACAAAACCGCAGGCCACCAGCACGTCCACCTGGGACAGTTCGGTGTGCTGCAGGAGTCGACGCGCCTCGGTGATGCGCAGTTCCAGGTAATAGCGTTGCGGCGTGGTGCCCAGTTGTTCCTTGAACAGGCGTTCGAGTTGTCGACGTGAACGGCCGGCGTAGACCGCCAACTGCTCCAGCTCCAGCGGTTCTTCGAGGTTGGCGTCCATCAGCTTGACCACCTCGCGCAACGGCGCGCTGACACAGATGTTTTCCGCCGGCTTGATGCGCCGGTAGCGAGACTCTTCAAACGCCAGAATGTCCTCGATGCCCTCGACGAGGGCTTTATCGTGCAGCCCTTTGATCCAGTCCAGTGCCATATGGAAGGCCCCCGCAGGACTGGATGCCGTGAGTCGCTCGCGGTCAATCACATAGGGCTCGCTGGTGACATGCGCCGCTTTGGAAACCTCCGCCAGTGCGGGCCGATGCTCCGGGTGAATGGCACATCGATAGCCATCCAGCAAGCCCGCGCTGCCAAGGAACCACGCGCCATTCCACAGCCCGGCCAGGGTGACGCCCCGCTCTGCCGCCGCCTTCAACAGGTGGATGAACGGATCGGCGGCCTTCAGTTCGGTGCGGTAGCCGCCACACACGACCAACAGGTCCAGTTGCTGAATCGCCGACGCATCGAAGCGTGCGTCCGGCCGGATCACCAGGCCCAGGTCACTGACGACCTCTCCATCGTTCAAGCCAAACGTTCGGGAAGCGAACAGGCTGGGTCGCAGCAGATTCGCGGTGACAATCGTGTCCAGCGCTTGCGTGAACGCAGGCAGCGAGAAGTGTTCGAGCAGCAAAAAGCCTGTGCGCGTGATTGGCGCAGGCTTGTCAGCAGGCTCGCTTAGATAGCGGAGGTTTTTACCCTTCATCCCTCCGCTGAATTGCCGTCGTTCGATCACTGTCCAACTCACTCGATTACGTTAACTACAAAAGTCAAAACCAGCGGGTTCATTATGCGACAGATCAGGCGAGCTGAAAGCTGGCCGACGCCACGTTGTTTATTGTGGATTAACCTTGGGCAAGAACCCATTTAGGCAGGCAGCAACAGGAATCTGGCAGGAATTCACAAGAAGCCTTTCATTGCCTGTAGCAAAGTGTGGTGTGCTGTCACCGGTTTCCCAAGGAACTCAGAAATGTTTACGTCCATTGCCTCGTTGAAAAGAAAACCACTCGCCCGACTCGCGCTGGCCATCACCCTGGGCACCTTTGGTTTGCCGGGCTGGATGTCCACCGCACAGGCCCATGGCGGGGCCGCCGAAATGGTGCCTTTGCAGTCGACCCTTGAGGAATTCGGGGCCACGGTCAAATGGGACAGTTATGCCAACCTGTTCGTCATCGCCAAGGACGGGGTTTACCTCAAGGTCAAACCGGACAGCAAAGTCGCCATGCTCAATGGCAAGCCCATGCAGCTGGCGGTCCCGGTGGTGTTCAAACACAAAACCGCCTACATGCCGAAGGACTTCATCAATCAGGTGTTCCAGTCCGGCCTGGATAAAACCTTTGTCGTCGAAACCCGGCCTAACCCGCTCAACCCGTTGAGCGCGGACGAAATCAAGGCGGCGGTAGATATCGTCAAGCAGTCCGAACACTACCAGCCCGGTTTTCGCTTCACCGAAGTCTCGGTCAATGCACCGCCCAAGGATCAAGTCTGGAATTTCGTCTTCACCGGCCAGAACGTCACCCAGCCGCGCGAGGCCAACATCGTGGTGCTGGATGGCAAGCACGTGATCGAAGCCCTGGTTGACCTCGATGCCAAGGCGCTCAAGTCCTGGAAGCCTATCGAAGGTGCGCACGGGATGGTCCTGCTGGACGATTTCGCCACCGTGCAATCGGCCGTGGAAACCAGCCCCGAGTACGCGCAGGCCTTGGCCAAGCGCGGCATCACCGATGTGAAGAAAGTCGTGGCCACGCCGCTGACCGTCGGTTACTTCGACGGCAAGGACGGGCTGGCGCAGGACAAACGGCTACTGAAAATCGTCAGCTACCTCAATACCGGTGACGGCAACTACTGGGCGCACCCGATCGAGGGCCTGGTGGCAATTGTCGACCTTGAGCAAAAGAAGCTGATCAAGATCGAAGACGAAGCCCTGATCCCGGTGCCGATGAAACCGACGCCGTATGACGGCCGTGGCCGCAAGGGCGTGCCGGTCAAGCCGCTGGAAATCATTGAGCCGGAAGGGAAAAACTACACCATCAGCGGCAACAGCATTCACTGGCAGAACTGGGACTTCCATGTTCGCCTCGATTCGCGGGTCGGCCCGATCC
>NZ_JBFUKU010000044.1:0-28499 GCF_056400685.1 Pseudomonas sp. P5_A12
CAGGTCGTAAATACTGATGGTGAGTTTTCCGTCCTTTTCAGGACCGAAGGAGGAGTCCAGCTGGCCATCCTGAAGTTGTCTAACGACCGCGAGATCAATTACACCGTCCGAGCGCTCTACAGTGCCTGTGATCAGCCATCCGCCATTTTCCAAGGGACGCAGATGGCGCCCAGAGAACCTGACCCCTTCCTTGAAAGGAACTTCGACGACTCCCTGATTCCCAAAAGTCAAATCAAGCGAACCGTCCTCTTTCAGCCTTGCGACCTTGGCCGGAGAGTTCTCTGACCCTAAAGCGCCGATAAGCAGCAGCAATTTTTTGTCGGGTAGAGGGAGAACCGAATCAGGGACCCTACCGACAACTCCGTCGAAAGGCAGCTCAAGAACGCCCCCGTTACCAAAGGTTGGATCATAAAATTCTAATGATTTTTTGCTTTGCGCCTGATACATGACCGCGCTCCATCGTGGTGTGAAAGGATGTCCTCTAGGGACACCACCACAATGGAACACTCAAACGCCGGTCGAAACACCTGTCATAGATGACAGTTCAGCATTCCCTGCAAGCCAAATAGCTGACCTGTCGAGCCATCGAAGCCACTTAATGAGTAGCAGCAGGCTTCTTCCTCGGCTTCAAATACTTGGTCAACCCTTGAAACCAGATCACCAGCGCCGGATTCCCTTTGATCTGAATCGACTTGTCCTGAATCCCCTGCATAAACGCCAACTGCTTGTTCTTCGCCTGCATCGTCGCAAAGCCATACGCCGCATCCTTGAAGGCAATCGCAAACGCCGGCTCGGCGGTATGGAAGTCACGCTTTTCACCTGATCGTTGGCAATAAGCCAGCGAGGACAATAAGCAGGCGCCCTGCTATGATTTGACGGCAAATAGAGGGCTTTCCGATGACCCAAACAGCTGCTGTCAGTGTTGCAAGCCAAGTCCGTAAGCTTGCGAAAGAAAACAAGGTCACTGCTGAACGTGACGGCATGAGTCGTATGGCCGTGAGCATTACCCGCTTGGCTGGCGATGTCGTCGAGCTGGATGGCATCGAACAGTTGCTCGTCAATCTCAAGAGAAAAGGCGTTCTGAGCAAAGCTGAAATCCTGGCGCTCCAAGGGCGTTATCTTCAGGAAAGGCGTGCACAGAAACGTAGCGCATGACGTTTGATCCGTTCGGCGACTTCGAAACGGCTGGATATCTTCAAAACTCGCTGCAACTGAAAGATCCCACTGAAGTAAAAGAGTCGGAGCATCTTTCGTTCGAATTGAGTATCGAAGAAGCGCTTGCCTATTTGGCCAAGAAAAAACCAATCGATTACAAGACTGTACTCAACGTTCACGAAATCCTGTTCTCCGGCTTCTATCACTGGGCAGGAAAAGACCGGAACGAGCTTGTCCCTCACCTGGCAGTCTTCAAGGGCTCCCTCGACGATCCCCGCAGCACCGTGTTCGAGCGCCCGGACTCCATCAAGATGTCTGTCGACTATGGGCTTAAGCTAGCAGCTGACAAGAAACGCTTCAGAGACCATCCCGGCGGGGTGATGGGTCAGCTGGCTTTCGCACACCCCTTCCTTGACGGCAATGGGCGCACGATTCTATTAGTCTTCATGGAGCTCTGTTATCGAGCCGAGTTTGCCGTCGACTGGTCAAGGACGAGCAAAGACGACTACCTGCGGGCACTCAGCGACGAGATCCGAGAGCCTCGCGAGAGGCATCTCGATACCTACCTCAACCCGTTCGTAGTCGATATATCCAGTCGTGACGAGTGGCCAGAGACCATCGGTGGTATCAGAGGCCTGGATGGCCTGGACAAAGAAGACATCACATACGAAAACCTGGACAACCCGCAAGTCCAGCAGATCTACAAGACCTACCGGGCTCAGCCACTCGACGCCCGCGAGCCTCCTGAGTTGGATGGCTGAAGAGGCTAAGAATTTCGGCGAGCTACCTGAAAGACCTATGCCTTCGGCTTGGCCTTCTTCGGCTTCAAATACTTGGTCAACCCTTGAAACCAGATCACCAACGCCGGGTTGCCCTTGATCTGAATTGACTTGTCCTGAATCCCCGTCATAAACGCCAGCTGCTTGTTTTTCGCCTGCATCGTGGCAAAGCCATACGTCGCATCCTTGAACGCAATCGCAAACGCCGGCTCGGCATATACGCCCGACTTGCTGGTAATGCGTTGGTCTTTCACAAAGAAATGCCGCGCCACCTTCCCGTCCTGGGTCTGTAGCTGAAACACCAATGCCTTGTCACCCAACTGCTGCTGAAACGCAGGATTAGTCCGACTGGCCTTACCCATCAACAAACCCAGCATCCACAGAAGAAAACGAAATTTCATGCGCACAGCCTCAAGAGAAAAATAAACGGCCGGCGCAGTGTAGCGACTTCGGACGATAACGACAGCATCGCGTTGCGTTAGAAGAAGATGATGTGCTTTTTGACGCCGATGACTACCAAGTCATTGACGAGACGCGTGTGTTTAAAAGCGTGGAAGATTTGATCTTTCTACGCTCGACGCTATCGGAAGTTTCCTTCAACACGTGGGGTTGTTCGTGAACTAGGCAGCTTTGCATTCCGCCGATAGTCTTTGTTGGTCGCCGCAAATTCGGTGATACGGACGTGCAAGTCCGAATCCAGGTGCGCAATTGCTTATGGCTATTCGTCGAGCGTTTTCCTATGCTCGCGGATCGTAATGGCAGCTGTGCGTCGGAGACCCTCGGGTCTGCCGGTTCCTGGATCGGTCTTGCACACCAACGCACAGCTGCCACCACTTTCGAAGTGCAAAGCGAAACGGTGTCAGTCTCTTAATTCCAGGAGCTACATCAATGATCAAGCCAACACCGAATCCTCCAGAACACGAAGACACATCCCCCTACGAATCCCTCGAATCGAAGAAACTCCACGAAGCCGCCGAACGCGCCCTCAACCACCATCTCCCCCCGCCGCCCGAGAAGCCCAAGCCTCGAAAGGGCAACCTCTTCACCGTCTCTCCCGACATCGACACCGAAGCCCTCCTGGCCAACGCCTCGGAAGACCTGTTGTCCATCAGCACTATCGCCGCCAACCTGGCTGATGACGTTGACAGCACTCAGCGATCTGTAGCGCTGGCGCTTAGCAGGATGTCGGATGGAGTTCGGTTGTTGGTGGAGCGAGCGCTGGATCATATTGATTCGCCGACTCCGGCGGCGCATCGGGCGAAGGTGTAACGGAACCGTCGATAGAAAAAGGGGACTTTGCGTCTAATGCCGATCAGTTAAGCAATTTCTGCTGTAACGCAATTGTTGTAGCAGCTGGCGAAGCCTGCGTCGGCATTAGACTTTGCGCCCCCTTTCTCGAGAACGGGTAGTCATCCATTACGCCCGACGTCGCAGGCGTTGCAGCAAAGAGGAAGTGGCGCCCATCGCGTCACGCAGTTGTGCAGCGGTGATCGTTCGATCCGCCACATCGAAAGCCAGCGCCGTTCGCAGGGCGGGCCAACAGTGTTTTGGCAGGTTTCGTGGTGCGTGCAGCTCGCGTTCGAGTTGGCCGTCGCGGGCCTCGGTCGATGGCAAGCGGCGGTACGGGTGTTTGCCGCCGGCCAGTTCGTAGAGCACACAGGCCACGCCGTACACATCGGCACTGGCCGTCAGCGGCTGGCCTTCGAGCAATTCGGGGGCGGCGTAACCGGGGGTCCAGGCGTTGAAGCGGTCGCGGCTCAGGTGTGGCAGGCCGGGGAGAATGCCCTCCACGGCTTGGCCGAGGCCGAAGTCGAACAGGCGCACGCCTTCTTCACTGAGCATCACGTTGCTCGGTTTCATGTCACCGTGCAGCACGCCGCGCGCGTGGGCGTAGGACAGCGCATCGAGCAGCGGCAGCGCGATGTCGCGCAGTTCTTTCCACGGCAGGCCCAGGGGCCGCTCGCAGAGCAGTTTGTCCAGGGTCAGCCCACGCATGAGCTCCATGGTGAAAAAGGCGCGCTGGCAGCCGGTGTCCACTTCAAAGCTGTGCAAACGCAGCACGTTGCTGTGGCGCAAGCGCCGGGTCAGGGCGAACTCGCTGTAGAGCAAGGCGCTGGCGTCCGGTGATTCGGCAAATTCTTCGCTGAGGACTTTCAGCGCGAGGTAAGGGTCGGGATCGCCGAACTGTTCGTTCAGCAAATCCCGTGCGCGGTAAACCGCACCCATGCCGCCGGCACCGAGCAGGCGTTCGATGCGGTAACGGCCTGCGAGTACGTCCGGCATTTCACCGATGCTGGGCTTTGTCGGCACCAGCGCGGGTTCTGCCTTATGCGGCTTTCCGTTTAGAGAAGCGGCAAACGCAAAGTAAGTCAGGTTACTGGCGTCCTCGTCGCTCACCAGCAGGTCGTCGAGCGGCGGCATGAGCTGGGTCATTGGCGGATCACCACGGCCGTCAGGTTGTCCCGCGCCGAGCCACGCAGAGCGCCGTCGAACAGACGTTCCAGCGCAACATGCGGCGCGGTCAGGCTCAGCGCGCTGCCCAACGCATCGCTGCTCAAACTGTTGTACAAACCATCGCTGCACAACAGAAACGCATCGCCGGGATAAACCTCGAGTTCGAGCACGTCCAGGGTCAGTTGCTCGGCCGCCCCGACCGCACGGGTCAGGGCGTGGGCGGCAGGATGAGCCTTGGCCTCTTCGACGCTCATGTTTTGCTCGTCGATGAGTTGCTGTTGCAGCGAATGGTCCTTGGACAGCTGATACAAACGCTGGGCACGCCACAGGTAGCAACGGCTGTCGCCGGCCCAGATGCAGGCCGCGCGATTGCCGTCCACCAGCAGCGCCACCACGGTGCTGCCCATGATGCTGTCTTGGCGCCCGGCGGTGACGGTCAACTCCTGACCCAAGCGGCGATTGAGCCAGTGCAGGCACTGGCGAATGCCTTTGAGTCGTTCGCCGAAGTCGTCCTGCATCGGCAATTCCGCCAGGCTGGCGACGATCAACTGGCTGGCGATGTCGCCGCCCTGATGACCGCCCATGCCGTCCGCGACCACCCACAGCCCCTGCTGTGGACAGTCCAGGAAAGCATCTTCGTTGCGCGCCCGAACCTTGCCAGCGTCGGTCCTCGCAGCGCTGCGCCAGGGACTGGCCACCAGCATCAGAGCTGCACCGGCATACGGAAAGTGCGCAGCACGCCCAGGTCGAACGGGTTTGGCGTGCGCTGACTCGACAGCAAGTAGTTGGCGCGCAGGCCGCCTACATCAGCCTTGAGCACCAGCACGTCGCGACCGCTCAGGTACTCGGTCTGCATCAGGTCGAGCAGACGGAACAGCGACCACGGGCCGCTGTTCTTCTCGATGCCGATCGGGCGGCCGGCCATTCTGTCGAGGACCAGGCTGGTGCGGCCGTCTTCAGCGTCGGTCGGCCATTTGAACGACACCGGCACGATTGGGCCGTGACGGTATTCGATAGTCTTGTCGCCAAACTTGAATTCGGAACGGCTGACGGCCGGGTCGAGGGTGTACGGCTCCAGTTTGAACTGCACTTGCGGCTCGGCCGGGTTGATCGAGAAGAAGCTCTGGCGAATCACTTGGGCCGCCGCCATCTGGTCGAGATAGACCCTGGAGATCGGCAGGCTGTGACCGTCGATGCTGCGCAGGCGGTAGTTGCCCGGATCGCCGCTCACGAACGGACGCATGTAGGTGTCGAAGAAGCGATCATTGATACCCTGGGCCTTGAAGAACTCGCGGAAGTCGCTGATCGCCACGTCGCTGGTGCTGTGGGCGCTGAACGGATAACGCTTGTTGATCGCCTTGCCATAGAAGCTGTACAGCTCGCTCTGATAACGCTGGTTCAGGTACTGGTAGGAATCGTTGAGCACCAGGCGCCAGGTGTCTTCGGCCAACACGCTGAACCACACGCTGACCGGGCGCGGCAGACGGTTGGAGGCATTGCGCAAGTTGCTCAGCGCATCGCGCTGGCCGCTCATGCGGGTCTTGGCCATTTCGAATGCAGCCTGCTCAGGGGAGCTGGCGCGGGCCAGGCTCGCCAGTTGCATTTGCAGGTCATTGAGCGCCGTCAGGGCTGGAGTCAAATCAGCGGCCGGGCCGTTGTTGTCATCCAGCAGTCGATGCAGCGGTTCGAAGCGACGTTGCAGGGATTTTTTCGAGGTGTCTGGCAGGTTCTTGGTCATGCCCGCTGCCTTGTCAGCCGCAGCAGCTGCCAATTTTCCGAGCTTGCCACCCAGTTTCTCAGCCGCATCCACCGCTTCATCAGCGCTGTCAGCCACCACTCGGAAGCGCGTGTTTTCGCGCACTTCCACCAGCAGTTGCAGCACTGGGGAATTGGCCGAAGTCAGGCCCGCCAGTTGCTCGGCACCCTCGCCCGCGTCGTTGATCGGTGACAACGCCACTTGGCCGACCGCTTCACTCCAGAAGTTGGCGTAGTCGCGGAAGTACAGTTGCTCCAGTTCGACCATCAGGCGACGCAAGTCCATGCCACTGATGCCAGAGCCTTCGCCCAGCACCCAGTTGTCGCGCAGGATGTCAGTAACCAGCGCCGAACCCTGGACCGAGAAATACTGCTGGTAACCCTGTTGGGTGTAGAACCCCGGAATCACGTAATCGGTGCCGACAAACAGCGAACCTTGCGGCCCGAGGTGCTGGCTGAGGCGATAGTCCGGCAGGTTGCGAGCCTGCTCGCGCAGCATCCGGTAAACCACGTTGGCCAGCGATTCGCTGCGCAGTACCTGACGTGCTTGCGCCACCAGTTGGTCGTTCAGCGGGTAGATAAACGGCTGCTGGAGCAAACGTTCGAAGTGGGTGTTCAGACCGTTCTGCACGGCAGTGTTGCCGGCATAACGCTGGGACCATTGGGTGGCGACCCAGTCCTTGAGCCACGGGCCGTCGCGACGGTCTTTAATGTTCAGCATCAAGTACGCACGCAGGCTGTTGAGCAGACGTTCGCGGTCCTGCATGTTGGCGCGGATCTGCCCTTCCAGCAGCGTCGCGACCTTCGGCAGCAGTTGCGCTTCGAGCCCGTGCTCGTAGGCGGTCTTGACAACTGGATTGACGTCTTCGCCTTGGTACAGACCGCCACGCTCGTGGTAACCCACATCACCTGTTTTCGGGAACACCTGGGTCGCCGCGTAGGCAGTGTCGAGGGGCTTGAGCACCGCCATGGAATCATCACGCGCGGTCAGGGCCGAGCGCTGTTGAGTCCACTGGGTGGCCAGGTTGCGCAGGCTTTCCAGTCGCTCGTAGTTGGCCGAGAAACCACCGGCCCACAGCAGGCCGAACAGCGCCAGTGCCGCCAGCGTGCCCACGTACAAAGCACGCTGGCCCCAATGGATGCGGCTGCGTTCGCGCTTGTCCAGACCGGCCAGATCGGCCTCGGGGAAAATCACTCGGCTGAGCACATGGTGAATGAAGCGCGAGCGGCCGCTGCGCAGGGTCGGCAGCATGCCGCTATTCACGCCTACGTTGGCGCCAATAGCAGCTGCAGTCGCGTCCATTTCCTGGGTCAAGTGCGGTGCRCTGGTCAAATAGAAACCGCGCAACTGACTGGCACGCTGGTAGCGGTTGCCGGTGAACGCTGTGTCGACGAACAGGCACAGACGCTCGCCGAGCTGCCCCAGCTGATGCGGGAAGTCGAGGATGCGGCCACGGCGCTGGGCGTTGCGCTCCTGGTGCATGCGCATGATCACTTGGCTGTTGAGGCGATGCAGCAGCTCTTCGAACTCGGCGCGTAGCACGGCGACATCGGCGCCGCTCTGCTCTTTGCGCAAGCTGGTGCCGAGCACCTGATCGCTTTCTTCGCGGGTCAGTTGATCGAAGAACTCGTCGAAGCCGAGCAGCTTGTCGGCCTTGCTCAGCACCAGGTAAACCGGCACATTGACGTGGAGTTTTTGATGCACGTCCTGCAAGCGCGCACGTACCTGATCGGCCAGGGGCTCGAGGTCTTTCTCGTCGGGGCACAGCAGGGTCTCCACTGGAATGGTCACCAGCACGCCGTTCAACGGACGGTTGCGGCGACGCTTGCGCAGCAGATCGAGCAAGGTGCTCCAAGCACCGCCATCGACTCCGGCATCCGGCTGGGTCAGGTAGCGCCCGGCGGTATCGATCAGCACACCGTGGTCGGCGAAGTACCAGTCGCAATGACGGGTGCCGCGGGTGTCGCGGGTCAGTTTGCGCTCGATCTTGTTGATCGGAAACTCAAGGCCCGAGAAATCCAGCAGGCTGGTCTTGCCGCTGCCCTGCGGGCCGATCAGCAAGTACCACGGCAAATCACTGCGCCAGCGTTCGCTGCGACCGCGATACAGGCTCGAAGTCTTGAGGGTTTTCAAGGCGTCCTTGAAACGCACCTTCAGCTCTTTCTCTTCTTTGCCGATCAGCTCTTCGCGGCGGATACGATCCTGGCCGTCTTCAGTTTCTTCGACGGCTTTTTTACGCACACCAGCGCGCCAGCTGACGAAGACCATGGTCAGGCCCCAGATCAGGAACAGCATGCTGATGGTCAGCAAGCGGGAGGTCGAACCTTCCCAAAATTTGTAGTCGTCCACCGCCAGCAGCGGTCCGACGAACCACACCAGCAGCGCGGCAAAGAGCACCACCAGCAAGGTCCAGACCCAGGTCTTGCGCAAGAATTCGCCGACTTTCTTGAAAAACTTTTTCATCACACGTCCCTGTTTACGGCTGCGACTGCGGCTGGACCACGGTCGGATCAAGCGGCTGATAAGGTTGCAGAACGCTGTCGCGCTGCTCGCCCAAAACCCAGGCGAAACCCGAATACATCACCACCAGGCAGACCACGGTGAACAACACCACCATCCATGCCGGCACGATGCGCACCAGGCTGCGGCGCTGGTCGTTCAGGCCTTCCCAGTGCGGCGACAGTTCACGCGGCACGTCGCCACGCAATTGACGGATTTGCCGGTACAAGGCGTCACGGATGCCTTCGAGTTCGAGCATGCCGCGGGCTTGTACGCGGTACTTGCCCTCGAAACCGAGGGACAGGCACAGGTACATCAGCTCCAGCATCGGCAGGTGCTTGACCGGGTTTTTCGACAGGCTATCCAGCAGCTTGAAGAACTTCTCGCCACCGCAGGTTTCGTTGTGGACGCTGCTGAGCAGGCTCATCCGCGACCACTGGCTTTCGTTGCCCCACGGCGTGGTCACGACGGCTTCATCGACCACAGTGCACAGCACGTAACTGGCGGCCATTGCCTGACTATTTTCAGCGCCGTTGTGCAGTGCGCGCGCGTCAAACAGTTTGAGCCGGGTGGTCAGTCGTTCGTTGAGCGCGACCATGTCTTGACGGATGTCGCTGTGCTTGAGTCGTACCACTT
The DNA here is from genome assembly GCF_056400685.1 of Pseudomonas sp. P5_A12. Classification (NCBI taxonomy): domain Bacteria; kingdom Pseudomonadati; phylum Pseudomonadota; class Gammaproteobacteria; order Pseudomonadales; family Pseudomonadaceae; genus Pseudomonas; species Pseudomonas sp. P5_A12. The sequence goes on from NZ_JBFUKU010000044.1 coordinate 9,280, forward strand.
CCGACAACAGATCGGAGGCCGCCGCCACCAGCGAATTGAGGCTGATGTTGAACGCTTCGGCCGGGCGCAGACGCGCGGCGTAGATCATCCGTTCTTCGAGCTGTTCGAAACGCGGCGGTGCGGCGAAATCAGTCAGCGGACTTTGCGCCGGGCCGTGGCCCTGGCCCTGGCCCTGGCGGTCGAGCAAGACGGTTTTATCGTCCTGATGGTGTTCCATATCCTTAATCATGTCGGTCAGTTCCTGATGGCCCAGAATTTCAGTTCAAGCTCGGGAAATTCGCCGGAGACATGGAACGCAAAGCCGCCGGAAAGCTCCAGTTCTGCAAGATCTGCGGAACTGAGTTCGAGGATGAAATAGGTTTTGTTGGAGTGGAACGCGATCTGTCGAGGGGCCACCGGCAACGGTTTGACCTTGATGCCCGGCAGATGCAGGTTGACCAGATGGCGGATGCGTTCCACCGGGCCGACCTTGAGGTGCGCTGGCAAGCGGTGGCGCAGTTCTTCGCAGTCGCAGTTGGCACTGGCCGCCAGCACGAACGACGCCGAGCCCAGCAGTTTGTGGTCGTGCAATGGCGAGACGATGATCCCGTACTGACGCTCCTGCAGGATCAGTTCGATGGCGTGCTGTTCCAGCACCATCGACAGCACCTGACGGATCGCTTCCATCAGCTTGCGAAAGCTCGCGCCCTGATCGCTGTGCTGGTAACGGCTGTCCAGGCGCGGGCGTTTGCTGTCGCTGGAGAAGGTCGCCAGATCACCAAGCATGGTCAGCAGCGTGCGGTACAACTCTTCCGGGTGCACCTGTTCCAGGCCGAGGTAGTGACGCAGCAACATTTCGGTGCGGTTGATCAGTTGCAGCATCATGAAGTCGCCGACTTCCGCACCGCCGACCTTGCCGTTGGAACGGATGCGGTCGGCGATGGTGTCGCCGCGGTGACCGAGCATGCTGATCACTTCTTTGAGGCACGACAGCAGGTAGCTGGAGGCATGTGCCTGAAGGTAGGTCGGCACGAAATCCGGATCGAGGCTGATCACGCCGTCGGGCGTGGTGTCGAGCACGTCGCAAATCTTCAGCTTCACGTAGGCCTGATCGGTCTGCTGCTCGCCGAGCAACAGCTTGAAGTCCGGGCGACCGCAGCTCACCTGGCTGGCGGAATCGTCGCCGGCATTGGAGTCGGCGACTTCCGATTCGTACGCGCTGTAGCGCGCCAGCACGTCGGATTGCTCCGCACGGCGCGACTCGATGTGGTTACCGGTCACCAGCGGCAAGGCCAGGTAGATCGGCGTGTTGCCGGTGTTCGGCGGCACATCCAGCGCCAGTGGTTCGGTGTTGCCGCCGAGTTCGAACAGACTACCGTCCGGCAGAATCCCCGAGGCCTGGCTGACCACCAGTTTGCCCATGTTGAGGAACTGCAAGTCGATGTCCAGGTTGAGGAAACCCCAGGTGTAACTGCCCAGCAACCGGGTGCGGGTCTTCATCTGGTGATCGTAGTAACGATCGTTGTGCTGGAAGTGCTGCGGACGCAGCAACATGCCTTCCTGCCAAATGACTTTATGGGTATTCATGATCAGTCTTCCGCCTTGGCGAGCGTTTCGAAGCTGTTGCGGATACCGGCCTGATCGAGCGTCAGGTCAGCGTCGGTGACGTCCACCGGGGTGATTTGCACCGTGTAGCGCCATTTGGTTTCCGGCAGGTCGCGGTAGGCGGCGAGCACGCCAACGTAGCGGCTGCCCTCCTCCACGCTGAGTTTCAGCTCAATGGTTTCGCCAGGGCGCAGCTCGAGTTCTTCGCTGGCCACCAGGTCTGGCGCCAGGGATTCCTTGGCGCGTTCATACAGGCTGAAGAAGTCGGCGTTTTCGAACGTCACCGGGTGCTTGAGCTCGAACAGGCGCACGACAATGGGCGACGGACGCCCGTTGAGGTCCGGATTCAGCTGATCGCTGGCAGTCAGTTTCAGGTTGAGTTTGGTCACTTTCGAATACGGCGACAGCGACGAGCAACCGGCCAACAGCACCAGGGCCGTGAGCGCCGTCAGCGTCTTGAAAAAAGCGGTCGAGCAGCGAGACATGCGCATCATCCTTGGTGGTCGGTGTGTAGGGTGGAAATCAGGCGGATCTGTTCTTCGTAAGCCTGAGCGAAGTCCCGGGCCAACAGGCGCTCGCTCCAGTCATCATCTTGACGCAGGGCCTGGTGATAACGGCCGTAGGCTCTCCAGCGACTGCCTGAGGTGGCGAGCAACGGCTTGTTGTCGCGCTCGAAACGCAGGGTCAATTGCTGCGGCGAAAAGTGCTCCAGCGTGCCGCGAACGGCGGCGCGGCTGGCGGTCAACAGCGCCACCTGATGCGCCTGCAAATCGCGGAATGCACGGGAGATCGCCTGTTCGGCCGGCAACTGGCCCGGCTTGTTCGGCTGCAACAAAATGCCCAGCGCTTCACTGGCATCGACGGCAAATTTCAGCGGATTTTTATGGGTGCCCTGCATGGTGGTCTGGGCCAGACGCAGTTCGTTTTTCAGTTCGCTGCGGGTGCGCAGGCTCTGCTGCAAACCGCTTGCGCTCTGCTTGAGCAGGCGTGCCGCGTTCAGCGCCAGTGCTTCGCGGGCGTCGTGGTCGAGGCCTTTCAGATCCACGCCCAGCGCGGCACCGAAATGCTCCCAAAAGCCTTCGCTCTGACGTTCGACCGCTTTCGGCGGCGGAGCCGGTGCGGGTTCTACCGGGGCGTTGATCAGCTCCGGGACCATCATGCTTTCCATGTCGATGCGCGCATAGTCGGCGCGCTGACGGGCGTCTTCGATGGTGGTGCTTGGGGAGATCAACTGCTCGATTTCCGAATACACACGCTCTTGCTGATCCAGTGCATTGAGCGGGTCGAGGTCGAGGAAGGCATCATCCGGAATGATGCTGCCCGCCGCTTGCGGACGGCCGACTTCCACGTCGAAAGTCGCCGGGTCGCGCACCAGGCGCGCACGGATTTCGAAATCACCCAGCACATAGACACTGCCGTGTTCGATACGCATCGCTTCGCCCTTGCGCAGGCGCGCGCCGCTTTCGCTGATCTGGATACCGTTGCTGCTGGTATCGGTCAGGAAAAACGTGCCTTCGCGGTAGCTGATTAACGCGTGGTGGTTGGACAGGTGACGCTTGCGGTCTGGAATGATCCAGTCGCAATCCTCACCGCGACCGATGACGCCACCGGCTTGTTTGAAGGTCTTCTGGCACAAATCCGTGGGTACGAATTGCTTGGTGTTGAGCATTTCGAAAACCAGTTCCATGGTGATACTCCTTGCGGTCACTTGCCGCGATTGACCGCCTGCGGATCACCCAATGGGCGATAGGTGTTGTCGTTGTATTTGTAGTTGCCGCTACAGCCGCCGAGGCCGCATAGAACGACGAGGGTCAGCAGCACGGCTTGCCAGTGACGAACAGGCATCAGAGGGTCTCCAGGGATAGACAAAGCAAACAGCACCGACCCGGTTGGGCGGTGCTATCAGATGCAGATGAAGTGAAATCGACGGTCATCGGATTAACCATCGAAATGACCCAGGTTGATATTCAGCCGCCCGAGGCGATACAGCAGCGTGCGCCGTGGCAGGCCGAGTTCGCGCGCGGCGAGGGTTTGGTTGCCGTCGTTTTTGCGCAGGCTATCGAGCAGCAGACTGCGCTCGACCTGCTCCAGACGTTCGCGCAGGTTCAGGCTGTTGTCTTGCGGCATGGCATTCATGCGCAGGGAGAAATGCTCGGCCAGCAACTCCCCGCCTTCGCACAGCAGCACCGCGCGTTCGACCAGGCCTTTGAGCTCGCGAACGTTGCCGGGGAAGGCGTAACCGGACAGGTGATCCAGCGCCGCATCGGACCAACCCACCGCATCGCGCTGCAAGAACGAGCAGGCCTTGTCGGCGAAGTGCCGGGCCAAGTCGAGGATGTCACCTTCGCGCTGACGCAGCGCCGGCAATTCAATCGGGAATTGCGCGAGGCGGTAGTACAAGTCCTCGCGGAACTTGCCTTCGCTGACCAGCACCGATAAATCACGGTGCGTCGCGGCAATGATGCGCACGTCGATCTTGTGGGTGTCGTTGGAACCCAGCGGGCGGATCTCGCCTTCCTGCAACACGCGCAGCAACTTGGCTTGCAACGACAGCGGCATGTCACCGATTTCATCGAGCAATAACGTGCCGCCATTGGCCGCATCGAACAGTCCGACGCGGTCGCGGTCGGCGCCGGTGAAGGCGCCTTTGCGGTAGCCGAACAGCTCGCTTTCCAGCAGACTCTCGGGGAACGCCGCGCAGTTCTGCACGATGAACGCCTGGGAACGGCGCGGGCCGCAATCGTGGATGGCTCGGGCGACCACTTCCTTGCCGGTGCCGGTCTCGCCGCGCAACAGCACGGTGTAAGGGCTGTGCAGGACTTTGCTGATCAGCGAATAGGTCTGGCGCATGGCCGAACTCTTGCCGATCAAGCCGTAACCGCTGGCACTCGGGACACTAACGGGCACTGGCCGCGCAACGCCGGTCGGCTGACGCAAACGTTGCAGCAGATGCAGTTGGCCCAGTACGAACGAGCCCAGCTGCCCGAGGGAATCGGCAAAGCCTTGCAGGTCGATGTGCCGGCGACTGGCACACAGCAGCAAACCTTCGACCGACTTCTGCTGATTGACCAGCGGCACGCACAACAGCGACTGCCAAGGCGTGGCCTGCGGCGGCAGGAAACTGGTTTCGTGCAGACTGCCGCTCAACTCGCCAAGGCTCACTACGCGGTTCTGGCACAGGGCGAATTGCAGCAGTTGCTCACCGTTGTAATCCGCCGGCAGGCTCGCCGCTTCCCGGGGTTGCAGGATGCCGTTCAGGCATTCGGCGTTCATCCCCAGGCACGTGTGGGTCGCGTCCAGCAGGTACAGCTGCGTCAGTTCGCAACCGCTGAGCTCGGCCAACCCGCGCACGAAGTCACCCAGCAGCGCAGCACCGTCCGCTGCCCGCGACAGGCTGGCGAACCGCGCCAGCAAGGCCTCGGCATAAACCAGCGGTTGCGGCACTTGAGTGAACATCACCCCCACCTCAGGCGAACTCGCAGATCACGCTGGCGTCACCGTCGAGCGTGGCATGCACACGCTTGAGGCTTTCACCGGCGGCCATCGCGTCGAGCAGGCGGTCGGCCACCAGCGGCAACACATGCAAATCAAGCAAATGGTCGATCAGTCGCGCACCACTGTCGCTTTGGGTACAGCGCTCGGCCAGGTGATCGACGAGGTTCTGGCAGTAAGTGAAATCCAGCTGACGACGGTTAAGGCGCTCGCCCAAACGGCCGAGTTTGATTTCGATCAGCTCACGCAGCACCGGGCCGCCCACCGGGTAGTAAGGCACCACGCGCATGCGCGCCAGCAGCGCCGGTTTGAAGTGCTTGCTGAGGACCGGGCGGATGGTGTCTTCGAGTACCACAGCGGTCGGCCGCGCGCCGTTTTCGCAGAGTTCGCTAATGCGATCGCTGCCAAGGTTCGAGGTCATCAGGATCAGCGTGTTGCGAAAATCGATCTCGCGCCCTTCCCCGTCATTGGCCACGCCTTTGTCGAAGATTTGGTAGAACAGGTTCAATACGTCCGGGTCGGCTTTCTCGACTTCATCGAGCAGTACGACGGAGTACGGCTTCTGGCGCACGGCTTCGGTGAGCATGCCGCCCTCGCCATAACCGACGTAGCCCGGTGGCGCACCGATCAGCCGCGAGACGGTGTGTTTCTCCTGGAACTCGGACATGTTGATGGTGGTGATGAAACGATCACCGCCGTAGAGCAAATCAGCGAGGGCCAGTGCGGTTTCGGTTTTGCCGACGCCGCTCGGGCCGACCAACAGGAACACGCCCACTGGCGCGTCGGGTTTGTTGAGGCCGGCAGCGGTGGCACGCATCGAGCGGTCCAGGGCGTGAACGGCTTGCTCCTGACCACGAATGCGCGTGCGCAGGTCAGTAGCGAAGCTCGCGACCTTGGCGTTGTGCTCGCGGGCCAGTTGCGCCAATGGCACACCGGTCCAGGCGCTGATCACTTCGGCGACCAGGCGCGGGCAGACTTCGAAGCTCACCAGGCGTTCTTTGACCTGGGCCTCGGTCAGGGCTTTGTGAGTTTCGTTGAGCTGGGTTTCCAGGGTTTCGACGCTTTGCGTTTCGTCGACCGGCAGGGTTTCGATCACAGTGCCATCGGCGACTTCTGCAACCGTGACTGTCGGTTCGACGGCGGCAGCTTCGCGAGCCTTAGCCAGTTGCTGGCGCAGATCCAACAGGCGTTCGGCTAGCTCTTTCTGTTCGGTCCACAGGGTTTCCAGCGCTGCCCTTTCGTCTTCGGCTTCGTCCAAGCGTGCTTCCAGCGCGTCCAGCGCTTCGTGATCGATCAGCAAACCAGCTTCGGCGTCACGGCGCTGGGCCTGACGCTGACGGCCACCTTCGGCCAGTTCCCCACGCAAGCGTTCAAGGCTTTCCGGCGCGGCAGCGAGGCTGATGCGCACACGGGCGCAGGCGGTGTCGAGTACGTCGACGGCTTTGTCTGGCAGTTGGCGTCCAGCGAGGTAACGGGCGGACAGTTCAGCAGCAGAGACGACGGCGTCATCGCGCAGGTAAATGCCGTGGCTCTTCTCGTACACCTGAGCCAGGCCACGGAGGATGGTCACCGCTTCGCTGACGGTCGGCTCGTGCAGTTGCACCGGTTGGAAACGACGGGCCAGCGCCGGGTCTTTCTCGAAGTATTTTTTGTATTCCGCCCAGGTGGTCGCCGCGATGGTGCGCAACTCACCGCGGGCCAGCGCCGGTTTCAGCAGGTTGGCCGCGTCGGAACCGCCGGCATTGCCACCCGCACCGATCAGCGTATGAGCTTCGTCAATAAACAGGATGATCGGTTTCGGCGACGCTTTGACTTCGTCGATCACGCCTTTGAGGCGACGTTCGAATTCACCTTTGACACTGGCGCCGGCCTGCAACAGCCCCATGTCCAGCGACAGCAGTTCGACGCCTTTCAGGACTTGCGGCACTTCACCGGCGGCAATGCGCGAGGCCAGGCCTTCGACAATCGCGGTTTTACCGACACCGGCCTCACCGACCACAATCGGGTTGTTCTTGCGCCGACGAGCGAGGATGTCGACCATCTGCCGGATCGCGCCATCGCGGCACAGCACCGGGTCGAGTTTGCCGTCGCGGGCCTGTTGGGTCAGGTTGTGGGTGAAGCGCTGCAACAGCGATTCGCCCGGTACGGCGAGTTTGCCGGTGGCCGGTTGTTCCTTCTGTGACAGGGCGAATTCTTTCAGGCGATCAATGTTCAGCCTGGCCAGCAACGATTGGTAACGGCTGCCGGCGTAGCGCATCGGGTTACGCAGCAGGGCGAGGATCAGCGCGGCCTGTTCGACCTGGGTCTGGCCCAGTTCGAGGTTGGCCACCAGCAAGGCATCTTGCAGCCACTGCACCAGTTCCGGGGCGAACACCGGGTTGCGCGACGCGCTGTGCTCGACCCGCGATTGCAGGGCGGCGCTCAGCTCACCGGCATCCACTTCGGCGTCTTGCAACGCGCGTGGGAGCAGGCCTTGCGGACGCTCCAGCAACCCCAGCAGCAAGTCTTCGACGAGGATTTTGCTGCCGCCACGGGCGACGCAACGCTCGGCAGAACTTTCCAGATCGCGACGGGTTTCGGCGTCCAGCGCCTGTATAAGCTGTTGCAGGTCTACGTTGATCATTGCTCATCAGTCCTTAATGAATTTTGCTGCCCAGGGTCACCACGCCGTCCGCTTTTTCGCGGCCCAGCCAACTGGTCCATCCCAGGCGACAGGCGTTCTGCTCGCCGATGCGCAGTTCGCGGATTTCTTCCTGACGCAACACCAGGCGAATGTCGTAATCGAGCGGGTCACGCAGGGTGAAGCGCACCAGCGCACACAGCGGTTGGTAGCCGAAACCGATGGGCAGGAATTCGTGAAAGCGTTGCCAGTCGAGTTCACGAATGTGAATGCGGAACTTGCCGCTGCGGTCACGCACGTGTTCGCCCAGCACCAGGTCTTCAGCGAGCAGGCTGTTGGCGCGACCCAAACGATTGCGTTGCTCGTCGAGAATTTCCACGCGACGCTCGATGCACTGCTCGATGGTCAGTTCGGCATGTTTGAAGTAGTACCGCAGCACCGCTTCGATCAACGCCGCCGAGTGCGCCCGCAAGCTCAGTAAGCCGAGGTACGGCAGCAGGCGTTTCCAGTTCAGTTCCCCGGCCTTGCGGATCTCTTCACCACCCAGGCCGATCAATGCAAACAGCTGAGAAGAGAACGGGTCGAGGGCGCCGCTCTCGAAGCTCGCGCAGTAGCGGTATTTGCGCCAGATCGGCAGCATCAGCCGTTGCAGGCGATGGTGAAACAGGTCGAGGAAGTTGCGGGTCGGATTGCCGTCTTCGCTGTCGCCCAAGGCCTGTTCGCCATAGAACGCCGGCAGCGGTGACCCGGAACCGACCAGGCCGATCAGGTTGAAACGCAGGCGCGCGCGCATCTGTCCGTGCTCGTGGAAAAACTCCACGCGATCGACATCGCTGCCCGGGAAACCCAGGCTCGGGTTGGCCTGGAATTCCAGCTGGTCGTACAAATCGTCCTGACTCAGGTGCGGGTGGGCCTCGCGCAGCCGGTCAACCACCAGCAGCACGGCCTGAAACAGCGAGTACTCGCGTATTCCCCGGGTCAGACCGCTTAAAGCAGCGGCTGAAGGCCCATACGTGGTGTCCATTGGTACACCTCTCCCTGTGTGCTTTTTACCCGCAGCTCGTGGTACGAATTGAGGCTGGCGTAAAGCGCGAAAAACTCGTTAAGAACCGAAGCGAAGACAAACAGGTCGCCCTCGCCGATGTAGCCTTGCGGGTCGATGGTCAACTCGGTGCGCAACCCGCGCACCGGCAAGCCGCGATGCAAGCGGTCGACGTGTTGATGATTGATCGATTTGAGCCCGCCGAGCAGGCGTTTGCTGACCTTCGCCGCGTGCTGGTCGTAGTAGCGCGGCAGGTCGTAGGTTTCGAGAATCACCTTCAACGCATTGACGTCGGCCAGGGACAAGTAGTTGAGCGACATGTTGCTGATCAGCTTCCACAAAAAGTCGCGATTCAGCGGCGGCGCATAGCTGGGGGTGGCCGGGGTTATGTTGCGGAAACTGAGGAACTCCGGCGTCTTTTCGCAGGCCCGGCTGATGTCGCCAGGCTTGAGCTTGCGCGGCAGGTTCTGGTTGGTGCACGTCAGTTCGATCGACAGGGTTTCGTGGGCTTCGGTGTGGCGGATGCCGAAGCTCAAGTAAGTGTCGAGGCCGTCGTGCAAGAGCGACGAACGTTGGCGAATGCTGAAATGCGGACGGCTGTTGGGCATGTCAAAACTCGGGTCGTGCTCGAAGGATTCGAACGGCACGTATTCCTGATAGCTGAGGCCGCCGGGTTTCCATCCCGTGACACTTTCCACCGAAAACACACCGCATTTTTCCAGGTCATATATCGCGGGCAGCAGCAGGTATTCGTCCTGCTTGCCGTCGAGTCGGATCGGCAGCGCATCGTGCTTGAACAGGTTGACGATGGGCGTGCAGTACAGCTTCACGTTGTCCAGGGTCGGGCGCATGCGCAGGATGCCGCTCTTGCGAATATCGAAGCGTAATTCGAGGCCGCGCATCTGCTTCAGCGTGTCTTCCGGCAACGCCTTGAGCAGGTCCAGACCGTTGACGTCGACGAACAGGAATTTGTCCTGGAAGGCGAAATATTCTTGCAGGTAGCGATAGCCGCGGAAGGTGTTCAGCGGATACGGAATCAACGCTTCATCTTCGGCAAATCCCACCGGCTGCACGCGGTCGCCGGGCATCTTGAACGCCATCGGCGTGTCGTTGACGCCATTGATCGGCTTGCCGGCGCCGTCCAGCGGGATCAACTCGATGCCTTCCAGATTGCGCAACAGACTCAGGTACAGCATCTGACTGATGTAACGCTCGCCGGCGAAATGCAGACGCAAGCGGCTCAACTCCAGCTCACCGAAATGACCGTCGGCGCTCATCTCCAGGCGCAGGCTCAACAGCGAACCGTCACCCTTCACCGAGTACGTCAGCGCGGCTAGATTCAGCGCCAGGACTTCGGTCGGGTAGCACGTGCGGAAACGGCAACGCACGTCTTCAATCGGAACGCTTTCAATCGGCGTATCACGCTCGACTTTCAGCGCCGGGCCGGAGCGCTTGAGCGGATCGAACTGCAAAATGCTGAACGCCGGCAGCGGCCGCATGTAGTTGGGCCACAGCAGTTGSATCAGCGAATGGCTGAGTTCTGGCAATTCGTCGTCGAGCTTCTGGCGCAGCCGACCGGTCAGGAACGCAAAACCTTCCAGCAACCGCTCCACGTCCGGATCCCGCCCGGCCTGGCCGAGGAAAGGCGCCAACGCCGGGCTACGCTCGGCGAATCGACGACCTAACTGGCGAAGTGCGGTGAGTTCGCTTTGGTAGTAGTGGTTAAAGGACACGCGCAATACCTGTTTATCGTTAGCTGACGTTGACTTGACCGCGACCATCCAGGCGCGCGGCGAAACTGACCTGACGCTTGAAACCATCAACTTCCAGCAGGCCTTCGATGCTGAAGGACAGGCGAAGCTGATCGTGGTCACGCGGCAGGGAGATGACACGCACATTGCTCAGGCGTGGCTCGTAGGCTTCGATGAAATTTTCGATGGCCTTACGGGCCTGACTCAGGGAGTCGTGCAGGCTCAGACGCATGTCATTGAGATCGGGTAGCCCGTAATCGGACAGCGTTTGCACGCTGCCCGCACGGGTGCTGAGCATCTTGGCCAGATGGGCAGCCACCGACGCCATGACGGAGACTTCACGGCTCCAGCCGACGCGTTTGTCCGCGTCGCCACCCAGGCGTTCGAAAAGGCTGCCGTATCCAGTCATGAATTGGCTCCGCTTACTCTTTGTCCAGCTTGCCAACCAGCGACAGGGTGAAATCGGCACCCATGTACTTGAAGTGCGGGCGCACGTTCAGGCTGACGCGGTACCAGCCAGGCTCGCCATCGACATCGCTGACGATGATTTCGGCTGCGCGCAGCGGACGACGGCCACGGACTTCGGCGCTCGGGTTTTCCTGGTCGGCCACGTACTGGCGGATCCACTTGTTGAGTTCCAGCTCGAGGTCGGTACGTTCTTTCCACGAACCGAGTTGCTCGCGCTGCAGCACTTTCAAGTAGTGAGCCAGGCGGTTGACGATCATCATGTACGGCAGTTGGGTGCCGAGCTTGTAGTTCAGCTCTGCGGTCTTGCCTTCTGCACTGATGCCAAAGGTCTTCGGCTTCTGCACCGAGCTGGCGGAGAAGAACGCCGCGTTGTCGGAGCCTTTGCGCATGGTGAGGGAGATGAAACCTTCCTCGGCCAGTTCGTATTCACGACGGTCGCTAACCAATACTTCCGTAGGAATCTTGGTTTCGATTTCGCCCATGCTTTCGAAGTGGTGCAACGGCAGGTCTTCCACCGCGCCACCGCTTTGCGGGCCGATGATGTTCGGGCACCAGCGAAATTTGGCGAAGCTGTCGGTCAGCTTGGTGCCGAACGCATAGGCGGTGTTGCCCCACAGGTAGTGTTCGTGGCTGTTGGCGACGGTTTCCTTGTACACGAACGATTTGACCGGGTTTTCTTGCGGGTCGTACGGGTTACGCAACAGGAAACGCGGAACGGTCAGGCCAACGTAACGGGCGTCTTCCGACTGGCGGAAACTCTGCCATTTGGCGAATTGCGGACCTTCGAAATGGTCCTTCAAATCCTTCAGGTCCGGCAGACCGGTGAAGCTTTCCAGGCCGAAGAATTTCGGGCCGGCCGCCGCGATAAACGGCGCGTGGGACATGCAGGCCACGCTGGACACGTACTGCATCAGTTTCACGTCCGGCGAGCTTGGGGACATGAAGTAGTTGGCGATGATCGCGCCCACCGGCTGACCACCGAACTGACCGTATTCGGCGGTGTAGATGTGCTTGTACAGGCCCGACTGCATCACTTCCGGCGAATCTTCGAAGTCGTCCAGCAGGTCGTCTTTGGAGACGTTGAGAATCTCGATCTTGATGTTTTCGCGGAAGTTGGTGCGGTCGACCAGCAGTTGCAGACCACGCCACGACGACTCCAGCGACTGGAAATCAGGGTGGTGAAGGATTTCGTCCATCTGACGGCTGAGCTTGGCATCGATCTCGGCGATCATGCGGTCAACCATGGCTTTCTTGACCGGCTCGCCGTTGTTCTGCGGCTTGAGCAGCTCTTCGATGAAGGCCGACACACCGCGTTTGGCGATGTTGTAGGCTTCATCGTCCGGGGTCAGGCGGGTTTCGGCGATGATGCTGTCGAGAATGCTGTATTCGCCGTTCTCGTTGCTCTTTTGCTGTGCTGCGCTAGTGCTCATTGTTGGCTTCCTTGACTGATGGGGCTCAGACGTTTTGGGCGGCGGCGTTCAAGCCCAGCTCACCCAATACGCGACCGCGGGATTCGTCGTCGGCGAGCACGCCTTCGATGGCTTTGCGGAACGCAGGCGCGTTACCCAGCGGGCCTTTGAGGGCCACCAGCGCGTCGCGCAACTCCATCAGTTTTTTCAGCTCAGGCACTTGCTCGACCAGGCTGGCCGGGTTGAAGTCCTTCATCGAATTGACGCGCAGTTGCACGGCCAGTTCTTCAGTTTCGCCGCCGTCCTGAAGACGGTTGGGTACACTCAGCGTCAGGCTCAGCTCTTGCTTGGCCAGCACTTCGTCGAAGGTCGTCCTGTCGATGCTGATCGGCTTGCGATCTTCGACTTTGCGTTCGTCCTTGCGGTGGGTGTAGTCACCGATTGCCAGTAGTTTCAACGGCAGTTCGATCTCTTCCTGTGCACCACCGGTGGCAGGTTTGAACGTGACGTTGATGCGCTCCTTGGGGGCTACCGAGCCTTCTTTGGCCATGGCTTTTCTCCTTGCGGTTGTGGCCCTTGGGCCTATTCGAGTACCACTTCAAGATCGAGGTGGCACAGCCTGCGATAAATCTCTTCCTTGCGTTCACGTACGGCATGGTTCTGCGGCAACAGCTCGCAGCAGCTATGCAGTAAATGCAGCACTTCCAGCGCAAGATCGGGCTCCCAGGCATGCAGGCCTGAGTCCTGTAATGTTTGGTCGAGGGTTTCGAGTTGGGTCTTGGCCAGTTCGTATTTCTTGGCCATGAAGCACAGCCGCGCGAGGGCGAACTGCCAGAAGAATCGAACGCGCCCGCCCTGGGCACTTTGCAGGCCCTGCTTGAGAATCTGCACGGCAGCCTTGAGGCCGTCCTTGCGCAGGATCGGCAGGACTTCTTCCAGGGCCAGCTCCCAGGCCGGCTGGGTGTCGGCGACTTCGACCTTGCGCGGCGCGCTGGCGGTTTGCAGGTGCGGCATGACGTTGGCGCTGATCCAGGCGCGGGTGGCCGGATCGGCAAATGGCGCGCCATCGTGGTAACGCAATTCGATGATGCCGGGCAAGCGCTGAACCAACAGTGCGAAATGGATTTCCACTTCGCGCATGGCCATCTCGGCGTTCAAGGCCTGAAGGCATTCCCAGACCATGCGCTGGCCGTCGAACCAGAACGGCGCCTTCGCCAGGCTCGCCTCCAGTTCCACCAGCAGGTCGGCGTATTTGGCCTGATCGTAACGGTCTTGACAGGCCTTGAGCTTGTCCGCGGGCAAGCCGCGCAACGCGGTGATTTGCTCGGCATTACGCTCGGGAACCGCATCGATGGGCAACCACAGCAGCGTGCGATTAAGGCGCAAGGCCCGCAGGTCCGTGGCCTTCTGCTTGAGCCACCAGGCACACAATGGACGCGCGCTCTCTTGTTGGGCGCGCAGGGCCTTGTGGGCTTCTTTTTCGTTGTCGATCGATGCGCCGGGGGTGAACAGTTGCGTGGCGGCTTGTTTCACCTGAGCCACTGCAGCGCCTACTACGCCGGGCTCCGGTTGATTGTCGGCAGCGCGTTGCACCCTGTTTTTCAGGCGGCGGGAGATTGGCAGCAGCAGCGGCGCATCGTCGCCCAAGTGCTCGGTGCAGACGGTATCGAGGCCTTCAAGGTGTTCGACCAGCCGCCGGAACATCGGCAACTGTTCTTTGATCGCGACGTCTTCGGTGAGCACCTGCTCAAGACGTGGCACCAGCCAACTGATGGCAGCGGAGCGGGTGCGGGACTTGCCCGGGTGAATCTCGGCCCAGTGATTTTCTACCAAATGGTGCAGCAGGCCGAGGCCGGCCAACAGTCCTTGGAAAGACTCACGCTGGTACAGGGCCCAACTCAGCCACGCGCCGACCCGCAAATCCTTGGACTGGGTACGCAGCAGGTTTTCGCTGATTTCACAGATTTTCAGCCAGTCGATCTGACCGCTTTCGTGCATGGATGAGGCTTTCGCCAGCTCGCTTTCCAGCGCTTCATAATCGCCCGAAAAGCGAACGTCCTCGCCCGCGAAATTCTCTTTGGAAACAGAGACCTTTGCGAGTTCAAGGTAATGCGCGGAAAGTTTGCTTGAGTAGGACATCCATTGCCTTTATTTAGAATTACGGTCATACACGCAATGAACATTTCAGCGACGTGCAACCGTATCAAAGAGCTGCGAAAAATCTTATCCAATTGAAATCATGCTCTTTCAAGCGCTGCGTCGCACTTAAGAAGATGGCCACTATCGAGAATTCAATTAAACAACGAAACGAATTGATTTTTATTTGACAAAGTGGATCTCCTTATATGTTGCAGGACACCTGCTAATGTCGATTTAATCTTCAAACCATTACCTGACACCCCTGAAACCACCGAAATAGAGCCGCCAGCCAAGCCTGATGCAATTGATTGGCTGCAGACTCCCGTTGAAGGCGTGCAGCATGCCAACAATTGGCAAGGAATAATGTAGGAACAATCCGAAATGTTTCCGCTTTATTAAAAAAATCGAAACCAGTCAATTCAGGCGTAAAAACCGCCATCGGATTGATAGCACCATCAATCTGACTAAATGCTCAATTTCGCACGACACCGTGTAACTGCCATAACTTCGCTCGTAACTGCAAGGCAATATCCTGAAGTACAGACGTTTCGGACAGTGTTTCGAGCTGCGTCCTACATCAACCCTTTTAATACGTTGTTAGCGTGCCAGACATTAACGCTTGCTCAGGCCGGGCATGGCTCTGGCAGCGCGACTTATTCCCCCTCAGCTCAAGGACGAGCTCACAAAGCAAAAGGATAAGCGAATGTTCGCACCGGCCAATGCTGCTCACTTCACCCTTGTGATCCCAACGGTCCGCAATGATTTCAAGGTGCTCGCCTTTGAAGGCACTGAAACCATCAGCGCCTTGTATTCAGTTAACGTCGATCTGGTCAGCGAGTACCCGGATATCGATCTGGAATGCCTGCTCAACCAACCTGCTTTTTTGCAATTCGGCCTTAACGGCGAAGGTATTCATGGTCATATCGCAGGGGTATCCGCGGGCGATGTCGGTAAACGTCTGACCCGCTACCGCGTAAACCTGGTGCCGACGCTGCACTTCTTGCAGTTCAGCCACGATCAGCGGATTTTCCAGCGCCAGACGGTGCCGCAAATCATCGCCAAGGTACTCAAGGGGCATGGCATCCAGGCCGATGCGTTTACCTTCCACGTCAGAACGAGTCCCGAACGCGAATACTGCACCCAATACCGGGAAAATGATTTTGAGTTCGTCCGCAGGCTGTGCGCCGAGGACGGTATTGCCTGGCACCATCAGCATTCCCCGGAAGGTCATTTGCTGGTGTTCACCGATGACCAGACCTTCTTCCCCATACTGGGCGAAACCCCCTATCAGCAAGACTCCGGCATGGTGGCGGAGCATCCCGTTGTCAGCCAGCTGTCGATGGGTTTCAGCACCCGCCCCAGCAAGGTTACCCGGCGACACTACGACCTGAAACGCCCGAGCCTTTTACTGGAAAGTCGCTTCACCGCCGAGTTCAGCCCCGAGCTTGAAGACTATCGTTACCCACTGTTTTTCGAGAGTGAAAAGCTCGGCAAGCAGCTCGCCCGGCAGGCGCTGGAACGACACCGGGCCGATTACCAATTGGCCGAGGGCGAAAGTGATCAGCCTGGTCTGCGCAGCGGCCACTTTTTCAGTCTGACGGATCACCCACGCGCTACGTACAACGATCTATGGCTGCTGCTAAGCGTCACCCACACTGCAAAGCAGCCACAGGTGCTCGAAGAGTCAGTCACCAGCGCCGAACCCAAGGACGGATTTACTCAGGGCTACCGCAACAGCTTCAGTGCGATTCCATGGGATGTGTTTTATCGACCACCGATGCCTGCGCAACGACCAGCGCTCGTCTGCCAGACCGCCCGCGTCACCGGGCCTGCCGGCGAAGAGATCTACTGCGATGAATACGGTCGCGTCAAAGTCAAATTTTATTGGGACCGGGCTGAGCGCAACAGTGAAAGCAGCAGTTGCTGGCTGCGAGTGGCCTCCGGCTGGGCGGGGGAAAACTTCGGCGCGGTGACCATTCCGCGTATCGGCATGGAAGTCCTCGTCACCTACCTCGAAGGCAATCCCGATAATCCATTGATAACTGGCTGCCTGATCAACAAGGTCACGCCGCCGCCCTACCCCTTGCCCGAGAACAAAACCAGAACCGTACTGCGCAGCCACAGCTCCCCCAGCACAGGCGGTTACAACGAACTGTCGATTGAAGACCGCGCCGGACAGGAATTGATCTACCTGCGTGCCCAGCGGGATATGGAGCAGAAGGTCGAGAACGACAGCCGATTGCAAGTGGGCAACGAACGTCGGGAAAACATCAAGGGCAACAGCATCGTGGTGCTCGGGGCTGAAGAACATCGCACGGTTACGGCGGATCGCAAGACTCAGCTCAAGGCCAGTGACTATTTGCAGATTGCCGCAAGCAGCTACACCCGAGTCGGCGAAGCGCTAGTGGTTGAGGCTGGCGAGCACGTTCATATCAAGGCTGGGGCCAGTCTGGTGCTGGACGCGGGCGCCAGCATTACGTTGAAGGCGGGTGGTCACCATATCGTGATCGATGCGGGCGGGGTTTTCAGCAGTAACGAGATTGAGGKGGGGGGTTCGCCGGGGGCGGGGATGGCGGCGCATGCGTTGTTGCCGGGGGCAGTGGCGGGGTTGTTGGCGGCTGTCGTGCCTGAGCCATTGGAAGAGGATGAGTTGGAGGAAGAAGAAGAGGAAGTCGAAGAAGAAGGGATTACTTTGCGGATTGGGGTGTTCTTTGATGGTACCGGGAATAACCGATCCAACAGTGAGAAGGTCGCAGGGTGTTATGCGCGGGATGTGAATCTGCTGGAGGAGGCGGAGGATATTCAGCAGTTTTGTCAGGCGTATGGGTATGACGGTCAGGGGAACACGCCGGATGATAGTTATGGGAATGACACGAGCAATGTGGCGAAGCTGTATGAGCTGTACACCGATGACAGTAAGCGGCTATTGCCTGATGACGAAACCATCGGATACATCCCAGTTTATCTGGAGGGCATCGGTACCAGCAGTGGTGAAAAGGATTCACTTTTTTCACCAATGACCGGCGTAGGTGCACACGGTGTATCAGCGCGGGTTGCGCAGAGTCCAGCGCTCATTCTTGAAAGGGTTGAGCGCTTCAAGCGATCTAATCCTGATCGAAAGGTTGAACGTGTCGAGTTCGACATATTCGGTTTCAGTCGCGGTGCTGCAGCTGCACGGCATTTTGCCAATGAAGTACAGAAAGGAGAAAAGAATCCATTGGCGGCGCTGCTACCCGCCAATGCGTCGTTGTTTACCGAGGACTTTTCCTGGCGCACCAACACCGATGTCTCCATCAACTTTATCGGCATCTTCGACACTGTTGCCGCTGTAGCCAACTTGGCTGAAGGTGACTTTAGCGCCCACGACGCCAACAATCCCGGTGTCAACTTGTGTCTAGCGCCCGATGTGGCGAAAAAGGTCGTGCATTTGGTGGCGGGGGACGAGCGCCGTCATAACTTCTCACTCAACAGCGCCGGCGCTGCTGATATCAAGCTGCCCGGCGCCCACTCCGATCTGGGTGGTGGGTATCTACCGAACCTCATTGAACGAGTTCTGCTTAGCAAGCCGCGCTGCAGCCGCGATATGGACCTTCACGTGCCTTCCACAGCGTCACCCGCCTATCTTTCGGCTGAGCGGGAGCTAGGTCGCCTTCAGGATCAACTTAACCTGTATGGACTTCCACTGGAGGTGCAAACCTGGACCGTGGAGGTCACCAACAACGCAAAAGGCGACAGATCCAAGTCGAAAAATGTGTATGCAACCGTGCGCAGCCAGCGAACTGTGCGCAACGAACTGGCGTTTGTTTACCTGCGAATCATGCGCGAGTTGGGGGCCAGGCACGACGTCCCGTTCAGGGTTATTGACAAAGAGGATCAAAAATACGCACTACCGACAGAGCTAAAATCGATTGCCGAGAAACTCATGGCTTACGCGTTAGGCGCCACTCGCCGAACGAGCCTGAGCCTCGACGAAGAGGAGTTGCTCTACCGCCGCTACATCCATCTGTCTGCCAACTGGAATGCCGCCAAAGGCTGGAACAGCAGCGATCTGAACATCGTGTTTATTGATCGACCTGCCGAAAACAATAAGCGCGTGGTGCATCCCGATGCATAGGTGCTCACGCTTGTTTAAATCCGGCTTTGCGCTGCTATTTGTGTTGTTGGGAGGATGTGCCTCTGTCGTTAGCAGATCATTACCTTACGACGCGTGGAGCCTCGATTTTTTTAACCCCGACTATATGGAAGTCTGGATCGAAACGGCCGGTGTCGTTGATATCAATGAGCGCGTGTTCCTTCGCGCGGGTAGCGGTATACCGGCTATGGGGTATCCACGCGCAATGAGCAAAGGCGTACCGTCCGAGTTCAGAGGCAAACCAGCGGGATGGCAAGAAGATCCTGGAGGAAAAGGCCGGTATGTCATCGGGGCTGACCTGCCTCGTTTGGTCTATGTGCGCTGGCAGTCCATGGCAGAACCACAGACCTACGGAGCCTACATCGAGATCCCCGAATCTGCGCGGGACACCATGCTCAAGGCTGAAAACGCTTATTGCGGTGCGGTAGGTAAATGGAAAACCGATTACCGAAAATTTTTGACTATCGGCTTGGCGCCCGGAGGAGTCGCCAAAGTGTGGTTGGGTGGGGCCTGTTTAAAAGCGACCGAAGTCACCAGAGTCCAAGGCAAGATCCATCCAAAAGGTCCTTACGGGGGCACGTCC
>NZ_JBFUKU010000045.1:0-35883 GCF_056400685.1 Pseudomonas sp. P5_A12
GTCGTAAAACCTGAGTTTGCGGTCTTACTGAAGCACCGCATCGCCTGACTTTACGACTGCTGCGCAGCCGGACGCAGGCTGCGCCAGCTGCTACAGGGCATGTCGCAACGTCCGGAATACGATTACAAATCCCTAACACAGGACTTTTCCTGACCACTGCGTCAGCGCGTAGAATGCGTCGCCTTGCGCATTAACACCTTTGGACGTTTCGCTTTTGAATTCCGTGACTGACCGCCCTGCCGCTACCGCCCTCACCCGTCCTGCCCGGGTTCGCCTTGAGCTGAAAAACCTGCTCACCCTGGCGCTGCCGATCACGATCGCGCAACTGGCCACCACCGCCATGGGCTTCGTCGACGCGGTGATGGCGGGCCGGGTCGGGCCTCGCGACCTGGCGGCGGTCGCACTGGGCAACTCAATCTGGGTGCCGGTGTTTCTGCTGATGACCGGCACCCTTCTGGCCACCACCCCAAAAGTCGCCCAGCGTTTTGGCGCCGGCACCCACAGCGAAATCGGCCCCATTGTGCGTCAGGCACTGTGGCTGGCCCTGGTGGTGGGTTTGATGGCGACCGGCATGCTGTTTAGCGCCGAACCGATCCTGCACTTCATGAAGGTCGATCCCGAATTGATCGGCCCGTGCATGCAGTACCTGCACGGCATTGCCAGCGGTTTGCCCGCCGTCGCCTTCTACCATGTGTTGCGCTGTTTCAGCGATGGCCTGGGCCGTACCCGCCCGGCGATGGTGCTTGGCCTGTGCGGGCTGGCGCTGAACATTCCACTGAATTACATCTTTATCTATGGCCACTTCGGCGTACCCGCCATGGGCGGTGTCGGCTGCGGCTGGGCCACGGCGATTGTGATGTGGGTGATGGCATTGGGCATGGCCGGCTGGGAACGCTGGGCGCCGGCTTATCAATCGAGCCAGTTGTTCAGCCGTTTTGACTGGCCGCAATGGTCGGTGATCAAACGCTTGCTGGGCATCGGCCTGCCGATCGGCATCGCGGTGTTCGCCGAGTCGAGCATCTTTGCGGTGATCGCGCTGCTGATCGGCAGCCTCGGCGCCACAGTGGTAGCCGGGCATCAGATCGCCCTGAACTTCAGTTCGCTGGTGTTCATGATCCCTTACTCTCTCGGCATGGCCGTGACGGTGCGGGTCGGCCAGGCCCTCGGTCGCCAGGAGCCACGCGAGGCACGTTTCGCGGCCGGTGTCGGCATGGGCACGGCGCTGGCTTATGCCTGCCTGTCCGCGAGCATGATGCTGTTGCTGCGAGAGCACATTGCAGCGATCTACACGGCTGACCCGACGGTGATTCGAGTGGCCGCGATGCTGATCGTGTACTCGGCGTTGTTCCAGTTTTCCGATGCCATTCAGGTGACGGCGGCCGGTGCATTACGCGGTTACCAGGACACGCGAGTGACGATGATCCTGACGCTGTTCGCTTATTGGGGGATTGGTTTGCCGGTGGGTTACGCGCTGGGCTTGACCGATTGGTTCGGTGCGCCAAGCGGCCCGAGCGGGCTGTGGCAAGGCTTGATTGTGGGCTTGAGCTGCGCGGCGCTGATGCTGTCGATCCGCCTGGCGCGCAGTGCACGCAAGCGGATCCGCATCAGTCATTCGGCGGGTTAAGCGAGTTTCTTGCGGATCCAGTACAGGTAGGTGCCCGCCTCTTCGTGCTGCGCCACCAGTTCGTGATCAAGGAATACGCAGAACTTGGGAATGTCGCGACGGGTCGACGGGTCGGTCGCGATCACCTTGAGCAGGCCGCCGGGCACCAGGTCACGGATGTGCTGGTGCAGCATCATGACCGGTTCCGGGCAGTTCAGGCCGGTGGCGTCGAGGGTGCCGTCTACCGGCGTATCAAGCATTTCACTCATGATTAACTCCTGAAACTGGCCGGTATTGCCGGCTTTTAACATCATCTGTGGCGTACACCGTACTTGTGGGAGTGAGCCTGCTCGCTCCCACAGGGGGCCGCTTCAATCAGCGGGATTTCGGTTTTTTGACGTCCAGCCGGCGTAGGTGGCACGTCACTTCTTCACGGTCGTGATACAGTTGTTTGCAGCCGATCTCGACCCGAATCCCGCGCTCCTTGAAGCCGTCGGCGATGCGTTCCAGCAAACGTTTGACTTCGGCATAACGCTGTTTCATTGGCAGTTTGAGGTTGACCACCGCTTCTCGGCAATGGCCCTCGCCAATCCACTCTTCCAGCATCGCGGCGTTACGCGCTGGCTTTTCGACGATGTCGCAGACCATCCAGTCCACCGGCTGTCGGGGCTTGAAGGTAAAACCGTCCGCCATCAAGTGTTGCACCAAACCGGTGTCCATCAGGCTTTCAGCCATCGGGCCGTTGTCGATGGCCGTCACCAGCATGCCGCGATTGACCAATTGCCAGGTCCAGCCTCCGGGTGCAGCGCCCAAGTCAACGCCGGTCATGTCACTGTGCAGACGCTCATCCCACTGATCACGCGGGATGAAGTGATGCCAGGCCTCTTCCAGTTTCAGCGTCGAGCGGCTGGGCGCCTCACGCGGGAACTTGAGGCGTGGAATGCCCATGGGCCACATCGCCGAGTTGTTCGACTCGGCCAGGCCCATAAACACTTCACGACCGCTCTTGAAGGTCAGCAGCAAACGCGGTTTGTGCGCATCTTCCACCAGTTTTCCGGCGGCCATCAGCGCCTTGCGCAGGTGACCTTCAAACTTCTTGCAGAAGTTCGACAGTTCCTTGCCATCGTTGGTGTCGACCATTTCCAGCCACAGGCTGCCGCACAGCGGAAAGTCCGCCATGTGCGCGAGGATCACACTGATGCGGTCGGTTTCCGGCAAATCGATAAAAATTCCGCGCGCCCATTGGCGCGGGAAGATCAGATCAGCGAAACGCTGTCCACGCATCAGACGCTCGGCGCCGTCTTCCTCGGTGCAGATAAATTCAGCACAGGCGCTGGCAGTTTTGGCCTTGGCATAACCGGCCACGTTCAGGCGTGCTGCGTGTTCGGCTATCTCGGAACAGACTTCGCCTTCGAAGCCCGGCCGGCAATGCATAAAGAGGGTGTTCATTCTTACTCCTGGGCAGATGGCGAGACATTCAACCACTGCGCGATGCCCAGGCTTGCGTTGAAGCAAAGCCTGTCACGAAAACCGGCGCATGATAGCCGAGTTCTCAACCTTGGACTTAACCATAGAGTCCAGTTATTAGCCTTAACGTCCAAACAGGACTAGGTTAAATGCTCTGTCTGTTCCGTCAGTCCGTAGCCGTGCGGACCAAAAGGAGTCATTTCAATGCCGTCCCTCGATAGCCTGAAAACCCTTAAATCACTGCAAGTCGACGACAAGACCTACCACTATTTCAGTCTGCCCGACGCCGCCAAGAGCCTCGGTGATCTCGACCTGTTGCCCATGTCGTTGAAAGTACTGTTGGAAAACCTGCTGCGCTGGGAAGACGGAAAAACCGTGACCGGCGCCGACCTCAAGGCGATTGCCGGGTGGCTCAAGGAGCGTCGCTCCGACCGGGAAATTCAGTACCGCCCCGCTCGCGTATTAATGCAGGACTTCACCGGCGTTCCCGCCGTGGTCGACCTGGCCGCCATGCGCGCCGCCATGGCCAAGGCCGGCGGCGACCCGCAGCGCATCAATCCGCTGTCGCCGGTGGATTTGGTGATCGACCATTCGGTGATGGTCGACAAATTTGCCAGTTCAAGCGCCTTCGAACAGAACGTCGACATCGAAATGCAACGCAACGGTGAGCGTTACGCGTTCTTGCGCTGGGGCCAGAGCGCCTTTCGCAACTTCAGTGTAGTGCCGCCGGGCACCGGGATCTGCCATCAGGTCAACCTCGAATACCTGGGCCGCACGGTCTGGACCAAGGACGAGGACGGCCGCACCTATGCCTTCCCCGACACCTTGGTCGGCACCGATTCCCACACCACCATGATCAACGGCCTCGGCGTGCTCGGCTGGGGCGTCGGCGGGATCGAAGCGGAAGCGGCGATGCTCGGCCAACCGGTGTCGATGCTGATCCCCGAAGTGATTGGCTTCAAACTCACCGGCAAGCTCAAGGAAGGCATTACCGCCACCGACCTGGTGCTGACCGTCACGCAGATGCTGCGCAAGAAAGGCGTGGTCGGAAAATTCGTCGAGTTCTACGGCGACGGCCTCGCCGACCTGCCACTGGCCGACCGCGCGACCATTGCCAACATGGCCCCGGAATACGGCGCCACCTGCGGCTTCTTCCCGGTGGACGACGTGACGCTGGAGTATTTGCGCCTGTCCGGCCGGCCGGTCGAAGTGGTCAAACTGGTCGAGACCTATACCAAAGCCCAGGGCTTATGGCGTTTGCCGGGCAAGGAGCCAGTGTTCACCGACAGCCTCGCATTGGACATGGCCAGCGTCGAAGCCAGCCTTGCCGGACCAAAGCGCCCACAAGACCGGGTGTCGTTGCCGAATGTCGCGCAGGCGTTCAGCGATTTCCTGGGCCTGCAATTCAAACCCACCAGCAAGGAAGAAGGTCGCCTGGAAAGTGAGGGCGGTGGCGGCGTCGCCGTGGGCAATGCCGATCTGGCCGGTGAAGCGGACTACGAACATGACGGTCAGACCTATCGCCTGAAAAACGGCGCAGTGGTGATTGCCGCGATCACGTCCTGCACCAACACCTCCAACCCGAGCGTGATGATGGCCGCAGGTCTGGTGGCGAAAAAGGCTGTGGAAAAAGGCCTGAAAAGCAAACCGTGGGTCAAGACATCGCTGGCCCCCGGTTCGAAAGTGGTCACCGACTATTACAAGGCAGCCGGCCTGACTGAGTACCTCGACGAACTCGGCTTTGCCTTGGTCGGCTACGGTTGCACAACCTGTATCGGTAACTCCGGACCTTTACCTGAACCGATCGAGAAAGCCATTCAGAAAGCCGACCTCGCAGTGGCCTCGGTCTTGTCCGGTAACCGCAACTTTGAAGGCCGTGTGCATCCGCTGGTGAAAACCAACTGGCTGGCCTCCCCGCCCCTGGTCGTGGCCTATGCGCTGGCCGGCACGGTACGCATCGACATCAGCAGTGAACCATTGGCCAACGATAAAGATGGCAATCCGGTGTACTTGCGCGACATCTGGCCGAGCAGCAAGGAAATTGCCGACGCCGTGAATAAGGTCAACACCGCCATGTTCCACAAGGAATACGCCGAAGTGTTTGCCGGCGACGAGCAATGGCAAGCCATCCAGGTGCCGCAAGCGGCGACCTACGTATGGCAGGACGATTCGACCTATATCCAGCACCCGCCTTTTTTCGATGACATCGGCGGCCCACCGCCCGTGGTCAAGGACGTCGTCGGGGCTAGAGTGCTTGCGCTGCTGGGCGACTCGGTGACCACCGACCACATCTCCCCCGCCGGCAATATCAAGGCCGACAGCCCCGCCGGTCAGTACTTGCGCGACAAAGGTGTGGAACCGCGCGACTTCAATTCCTACGGCTCCCGTCGCGGCAACCATGAAGTGATGATGCGCGGCACCTTCGCCAACATCCGTATTCGCAACGAGATGCTCGGCGGCGAAGAAGGCGGCAACACCTTCTATATACCCACTATGGAGAAAATGCCGATCTACGACGCCGCCATGCGATATCACGCTTCGGGCACGCCGCTGGTGGTGATCGCGGGCCAGGAATACGGCACCGGCTCAAGCCGCGACTGGGCGGCCAAAGGCACCAATCTGCTGGGCGTGAAAGCAGTCATCGCCGAAAGCTTCGAACGGATCCACCGCTCCAACCTGGTCGGCATGGGCGTGTTGCCGCTGCAGTTCAAACTGGATCAGAACCGCAAAAGCCTGAACCTGACCGGCAAGGAAACGCTGGAGATCCTCGGATTGACCGGCGTAGCGCTGACGCCGAGGATGAACCTGACACTGGTGATCACCCGTGAAGATGGCAGCAAGGAAAAGATTGAAGTGCTGTGCCGGATCGACACGCTCAATGAGGTCGAGTACTTCAAGTCGGGGGGAATTCTGCATTACGTGTTGCGGCAGCTAATCGCATCCTGAAGGACCGCCAGCGAAGGCGGCCGTGCGACGTGCGGCGCCAATAAGGACGCCTTCGCCGGCAAGCCGGCTCCTACGGGGTTTGTGTGGTCCACAAAATCAAGGTGAGTACGGATTTTTGTAGGTGCTGGCTTGCCAGCGAAGGCGGCCTCGCGACATGCAAAAAGTCAGTTCCTTTATTGCTGGATCACAGGCATTTCTGCCTAAATGCCCCCATAAGGCAGTCTCGCCAGTCAATCAGGATGACCTCATGCTCGTACTGCCCTGGCCGTACCTGACCCTCCTCTCTGCCGGCTATGTTCTGGCACTCACCTACGGACAACTGACGGCACAGGCGAGCATTGCGATTATTTTGCTGCTACTCGCCGGTTTTTCCGCCCGGCAACACCACTACCGCTACGGCCGCTATTTCGGTCATATCCTGTTCATCCTCCTGGCACTCGCTTTGGCCCTCCATTGGTGGCCGGGGTTTTACAACGCAAGGATGATCGACAACGAACGCCTTACCGAGAACGCCATGCCGTTCTCGATGAACCTCAACCTGGACAAACCACTGATAGGCTTCTGGCTGCTACTCGTCTGCCCGTGGATCGTCGCCCCCCATTCGTTGACACAGACATTAAAGGCCAGCGCATTGGCCATCAGCCTGACGGCGCTCGCCACCCTCGGGGGAGCCTGGCTGCTGGGGATCGTCGAGTGGTCACCGAAATGGCCGGAACAGTCATGGCTGTGGATAAACAACAACCTGCTGCTGGTGACATTAGTAGAAGAGGCCTTGTTTCGCGGCTACCTGCAAGGAGGCCTGAGCCGACGCTTCCAACACCTGGCCTACGGTGAACTCCTTGCCCTGCTGATCGCTTCGCTCCTGTTCGGGCTGGCCCATTGGGGTGCGGGCTGGGAATGGGTTTGTCTGGCTAGCCTGGCCGGTGCCGGTTATGGACTGGCCTATCGTTTCGGCGGATTGGCGGCGGCCATTGCCACCCACTTCGGCTTGAATCTGCTGCACTTCGCGCTGTTCACTTATCCGATGCTCGCGAGCTGAGTCCATGTTCGTTTTGCGACGCACTGCTAATTAATGAAAAATAATTTCAACTAATCCCTGACGCTGCCGAGAACCTTCAAAGCCTTGCGGATTGAAAAAGTCATGCGTAACAACCAACCCATTACCCAACGCGAACGAACTTACCCGGCTCAGCAACGTTTGATTTCCACCACCGATGCCAAGGGTGTGATCACCTACTGTAACGATGCGTTCATCGAGATCAGCGGGTTTTCTCGTGAGGAGCTGATCCGTGCACCGCACAACCTGGTCCGCCACCCCGACGTTCCTGCGGCCGTGTTCGCGCACATGTGGGGCATGCTGAAACAAGGCTTGCCATGGATGGGCATTGTCAAGAATCGCTGCAAGAGCGGTGATCACTATTGGGTGAACGCCTACGTGACACCGGTTTTCGAAGGCAACCAGGTGATCGGTTACGAGTCGGTGCGGATCAAACCCACCGCCGAACAAATCCAGCGCGCCGAAGCACTCTACCAACGCATCAACCAGGGCAAGTCTGCCATTCCATCCACTGATAAATGGTTGCCGGTGCTTCAGGATTGGCTGCCTTTCATTCTGGTCAGCCAGGTGAGCTTCATGATCGGTGCCTCACTGTCGTCCCAATGGGGCTTCGCCTTGGCCGCCGGCGTGTCGGTGCCGTTGGGCCTGATGGGGTTGAACTGGCAGCAACGCGGGCTCAAGCGCCTGCTGCGCCTGGCCGAACAGACCACGTCCGAGCCGCTGATCGCGCAGATGTACACCGACAGTCGTGGCACTCAGGCGCAACTGGAAATGTCGATCCYCAGCCAGGAAGCCCGCCTGAAAACCTGCCTGACCCGCCTGCAAGACACCGCCGAGCACCTGACCGAGCAAGCGAAACAGTCCGACACCCTGGCGCACAAAAGCTCCACCGGCCTGGAACGTCAGCGCGTCGAAACCGAACAGGTCGCCACCGCCGTCAACCAGATGGCCGCCACCACGCAGGAAGTCGCCAGCCACGTACAGCGCACCGCCGACGCCACACAGGAAGCCAATCGCCTGACCGGTCGTGGCCGCGATATCGCCGGGGAAACCCGCGACGCCATCCATCCACCGGACAGATCCACGCCCTGATCGCCAAACTCCAGCAAACAGCGAGCACGGCGGTACAAACCATGGAAGCCGGGCATCGTCAGGCGGAAGAAGGCGTGGCGCGGGTACTGGAATCGGATCAGGCCCTGGTGGGGATCAGCGAAGCGGTGGCCAACATCACCGACATGACCACCCAGATCGCGGCGGCGACTGAAGAACAAAGTGCGGTGGCCGAGGAGATCAGCCGCAACATCAGCAACATCTCGCATCTGGCGGATCAGACGTCGGAACAGGCTCAACACTCGACGTTGTTGAGTGAAGAGCTGACGAAGACCGCGAATACCCAGTATTCGCTGGTGGAGCGGTTTAACCGCTGATCGTCGCTGGAAAGAAAAACCCGGACAGTGAAAGCTTCCGGGTTTTTTGTTGCCGATCTGAAAGTTTTGTCGCCTCCCAAGGCCTCTTCGCGGGCAAGSCCGCTCCACAGGGGATCTGCTGTGAACACAAATATTGGTGCACCCGAGATAGAATGTGGGAGCGGCCTTGCCCGCGAAGAGGCCGGGACTGCTGGCGAGAATCTCACCCTAGAAACAAGGCAACCTTCTGCGCCGCAGCCGCCAAATGCTGCTCATGGGTAAACCCCGAAGCTTTCAACGGCTTCAGGTCATGATCCCCCGCCGTCAGCCAAAACACCTCAATCGCCGGTGCCAAGGTGTAAGCCTCGACCGCCTCCCGATTACCCAGTGCATCGCGCTCGCCTTGCACAATCAACGCCCGCGTCTTCAACCCGGCCAGATGCTCAACCCGAGGTTTCTCCGGTTTGCCGACGGCATAAAACGGATACCCCAGGCACACTAGCGCATCAGCCCCCAGTTCGTCCGCGAGCAAACTCGCCATCCGCCCGCCCATGGACTTGCCGCCGACGGCCAAACGCCCAGTGACATGGCGTCGCACCAGGGCATACACCTCACGCCAGCATTCAAGCAGTTTCGGGGCTGGATTGGGTGGTCGTTTACCCCCATCAGCGCGCCGCTGCGCCATGTACGGAAACTCGAAGCGCACCACGTTGACGCCTTGATCGGCAAGGCGTGCAGCCATGTCGTTCATCCAGCCACTGTCCATCGGCGCACCGGCACCGTGGGCGAGGATCAGCGTCGCCGATGCTGGCGCTACAGCTGCATTCCACAGCCATCCGCGATCCTGCACGCACTGCGCCCATTGATCCCCGTCAATACTGGCCTTGTGCTGTTTGTCCATGCTTGCCTCGCTTTTAGTCTGCCAATAACTCCAGGCGAAGGAAGCGTCTGCCTTGCGCGACTTACTCGCGAAGCCGGGCCTTCACTTCGGCTGAACCGTGGATGGGGAACCATGAACACTTCTATCAGTACCGCCTACAACTACAAGGTGGTCCGCCAATTCGCCATTATGACGGTGGTGTGGGGCATCGTCGGTATGGGGCTCGGGGTTTTTCTCGCGGCTCAATTGGTCTGGCCTGAACTCAACTTCAATTTGCCATGGACCAGTTTCGGGCGGTTACGCCCGTTGCACACCAATGCCGTGATCTTCGCGTTCGGCGGTTGCGCCCTGTTCGCCAGTTCGTTCTATTCGGTGCAGCGCACCTGTCAGACCCAACTGTTTGCGCCAAAAATCGCCGCATTCTGCTTCTGGGGCTGGCAACTGGTGATCCTGTTGGCGGCCATCACCTTGCCCCTTGGTTACACCAGTTCCAAGGAATACGCCGAGCTGGAATGGCCGATAGACATTCTGATCACCATCGTCTGGGTCGCCTACGCCATCGTGTTCTTCGGCACGATCATGCAACGCAAGACCAAGCATATCTACGTTGGCAACTGGTTCTTCGGTGCGTTCATCGTCACCGTGGCGATTCTGCACATCGTTAACAACATTGAGTTGCCGGTAAGTTTCACCAAGTCCTACTCGGTGTACGCCGGGGCAACCGATGCCATGGTGCAGTGGTGGTACGGCCACAACGCCGTGGGCTTTTTCCTCACCGCCGGTTTCCTCGGGATGATGTACTACTTCGTGCCGAAGCAGGCCGAGCGGCCGGTGTATTCCTATCGCCTGTCCATCGTGCACTTCTGGGCGCTGATCACCCTGTATATCTGGGCCGGTCCGCACCACTTGCACTACACCGCCCTGCCGGACTGGGCTCAGTCGCTGGGTATGGTGATGTCCTTGATCCTGCTGGCACCGAGCTGGGGCGGGATGATCAACGGCATGATGACGCTCTCGGGCGCCTGGCATAAGTTGCGCAGCGACCCGATCCTGCGCTTCCTCGTGGTCTCGCTGGCGTTCTACGGCATGTCGACCTTCGAAGGGCCGATGATGGCGATCAAGACTGTCAATGCCCTCTCCCACTACACCGACTGGACCATCGGCCACGTTCACGCCGGGGCACTCGGCTGGGTGGCGATGATTTCCATCGGCGCGCTGTATCACATGATCCCGAAAGTCTTTGGCCGCGAGCAGATGTACAGCGTCGGCCTGATCAACGCGCACTTCTGGCTCGCGACCATCGGCACCGTGCTGTACATCGCGTCCATGTGGGTCAACGGCATCGCCCAGGGCCTGATGTGGCGCGCAGTCAACGCAGACGGCACGCTGACCTACTCCTTCGTCGAAACCCTGGTGGCCAGCCACCCAGGCTTCATCGTGCGACTGGTGGGCGGGGTGATCTTCCTCAGCGGCATGTTCCTGATGGCTTACAACACCTGGCGCACCGTACAGGCCTCGCAGCCTGCCGACGTCGCCACTGCCGCGCAGATGGCTTGAGGAGTCCGCCATGAAACACGAAACAATCGAAAAAAACGTCGGCCTGCTGCTGTTGCTGATGATCCTGGCCGTGAGCATCGGCGGCCTGACCCAGATCGTCCCGCTGTTCTTTCAGGACGTGACCAACAAACCGGTAGAAGGCATGAAGCCCTACACCGCGCTGCAACTGGAAGGTCGCGACATTTACATCCGCGAAGGCTGCGTCGGTTGCCATTCACAAATGATCCGCCCATTCCGCGCCGAGACCGAACGCTACGGTCACTACTCGGTTGCCGGCGAAAGCGTCTGGGATCATCCGTTCCTCTGGGGCTCCAAGCGCACCGGGCCGGACCTGGCGCGAGTCGGTGGCCGCTATTCGGAAGACTGGCATCGCGCGCACTTGTACAACCCGCGCAACGTAGTGCCTGAATCGAAAATGCCCGCCTATCCATGGCTGGTGGCCAACCCGCTCGACAGCAGCCACACCGAAACCAAGATCCGCGCCATGCGCACCCTTGGCGTGCCGTATACCGATGACGACATCGCAGGCGCAGTCGCTTCGGTCAAGGGCAAGAGCGAAATGGACGCTTTGGTTGCCTACCTGCAAGTGCTCGGCACTGCCATCAAGAGCAAGAGGTGAGCCATGATCGTTGAAATAAGCACTGGAATGATCCGCGGCCTGGGCACGGTCGTGGTGTTTGTGGCCTTCGTCGGCCTGACGCTGTGGGTGTTCAACAGCAAGCGCACGCCGCAATTCGCCGAAGCGCGCTTGCTGCCGTTCGCCGATGAGCCACAACCCGACGCCACCCAAGAACCTGCAACAAGGAGTACCCGCCCATGACCACCTTCTGGAGTACGTGGATCTGCGTACTGACCATTGGCAGCCTGATCTTCCTGACCTGGCTGCTGATTGCCACCCGCAAGGGCGAAACCAAGGGCAGCGTCGACCAGACCATGGGCCACAGCTTCGACGGCATCGAGGAATACGACAACCCGTTGCCGCGGTGGTGGTTCCTGCTGTTTATCGGCACGCTGGTGTTTGGCGCTGGTTATCTGATCCTTTATCCGGGCCTGGGCAACTGGAAGGGCATTTTGCCGGGCTATGAAAACGGCTGGACCGGTGCGCATGAATGGGAAAAGGAGATGGCAAAGGCCGACGCCAAGTTCGGGCCGATCTTCGCCAAGTTCGCTGCGATGCCGCTGGAAGAAGTGGCCAAGGACCCGCAAGCGTTGAAAATGGGCGGCCGCCTGTTTGCGTCCAACTGCTCGGTCTGCCACGGCTCGGATGCCAAGGGCGCGTTTGGCTTCCCTAACCTGACGGACAGCAATTGGCGTTGGGGCGGCGACGCCCAAATGATCAAAACCACGATCATGGGCGGTCGCATGGCGGCGATGCCGGCTTGGGGTGAAATCCTCGGAGAGGCCGGCGTGAAGAATGTCGCGGCGTACGTACGACATAACCTGGCCGGCCTGCCGTTGCCTGCCGACAGCGGCGCCGACCTGCAAGCCGGACAGCAACTGTTCAGCACCACCTGCGTCGCCTGTCATGGGGCAAACGGCCAGGGCACTGAAGCCATGGGCGCGCCGAATTTGACGCACCCGGCCGGTTTTATCTACGGTACGAGCCTGGCGCAATTGCAACAGACCATCCGCCATGGTCGCCAGGGCCATATGCCGGCGCAGAACGAATTGCTCGGTAACGACAAAGTGCAGCTGCTCGCGGCTTACGTGTACAGCCTGTCGAAAGGTGATGAGCAGTTGAGCGACAAGCAGCAAGCTACAAGCAGCAAGTAAAAGCAAAAGCAAAAGCAAAAGCAAAAGCAAAAGCAAAAGCAAAAGCTGCAAGCGACGAGATTCCCTCTTGAAGCTTGCAGCTTGCAGCTTGCAGCTGCCCCTTTGCGACCCATTGTCGCACCCTCCTCTTGCTCTTTCTTTCGGTTCACCAGATTCGGGTCTAAGCTTGCTCGGTGCGGACTGGCATGAGCCGGTTCCGGGTCGTTTTTAGCCRATGTGTTCGACGATTCTGTTCGATGACAAGCTGCAAAGGCTGGTAATTACCGGCTGTCGCGCCAATTGCCGTCGGTCACTCGATCGTTGCGTTTGAACACGTCCCGTTACAACTGACCGGACCCCCTCACCATTTTCATCCGCTGCGACATTTTGTCCTCGGGCGATTTTGTCCTTACGCGGCGCATGGAAAGGCCGCAGAATCAGCTTTAGAAAGCCTTGACCGGGGTCATGGCGCGTTGCAATGACCCCCTGCTTTCTCCATACT
Organism: Pseudomonas sp. P5_A12; assembly: GCF_056400685.1. Lineage (NCBI taxonomy): Bacteria > Pseudomonadati > Pseudomonadota > Gammaproteobacteria > Pseudomonadales > Pseudomonadaceae > Pseudomonas > Pseudomonas sp. P5_A12. Next base: position 13,171 of record NZ_JBFUKU010000045.1, read on the forward strand.
TGCGGCCGATTTTTACTCCTAATAAAACACCCAAACCGTGGAACCTTAGAATGAGCACAGCAATCAGTCCGACTGCTTATAACTATAAGGTAGTCCGCCAGTTCGCCATCATGACGGTGGTCTGGGGGATACTTGGCATGGGGGTCGGTGTCTTCATCGCCTCACAGCTTGTATGGCCGGAATTGAACTTCGGTCTGCCGTGGACGACTTTTGGACGCTTACGCCCGCTGCACACCAACCTGGTGATTTTCGCCTTCGGCGGTTGTGCACTGTTTGCCACTTCTTATTACGTCGTGCAGCGAACCTGCCAAACGCGACTGATTTCCGACAGCCTCGCGGCCTTCCACTTCTGGGGATGGCAAGCGGTGATCGTCGGTGCCGGCATTACTTTGCCGCTGGGTTACACCACCAGCAAGGAATATGCGGAGCTGGAATGGCCTCTCGCGATTCTGCTGGCCATCGTCTGGGTGGTTTACGCAGTGGTGTTCTTCGGCACCATCATGAAGCGCAAGACCAAGCACATCTATGTCGGTAACTGGTTCTTCGGTGCCTTCATCCTCGTGACCGCGATGCTGCACATCGTCAACCACATGTCGCTGCCGGTCAGCCTGTTCAAGTCTTACTCGGCCTACGCCGGTGCGACTGACGCAATGGTCCAGTGGTGGTACGGTCACAATGCGGTCGGTTTCTTCCTGACCACCGGCTTCCTGGGGATGATGTATTACTTCGTTCCGAAGCAGGCCGAACGTCCGATCTACTCCTATCGCCTGTCTATCGTGCACTTCTGGGCACTGATCACCCTGTACATCTGGGCCGGCCCGCACCACCTGCACTACACCGCGCTGCCGGACTGGGCGCAGTCGCTGGGCATGGCCATGTCGATCATCCTGCTGGCACCAAGCTGGGGCGGCATGATCAACGGCATGATGACCCTGTCGGGCGCCTGGCATAAGCTGCGCACCGACCCGATCCTGCGCTTCCTGGTCGTGTCGCTGGCGTTCTACGGCATGTCGACCTTCGAAGGCCCGATGATGGCCATCAAGACCGTCAACGCGCTGTCTCACTACACCGACTGGACCATCGGCCACGTACACGCCGGCGCCTTGGGCTGGGTAGCGATGATCTCGATCGGCGCGGTTTACCACATGATCCCGAAACTGTTCGGTCGCCCGCAGATGTACAGCGTAGGCCTGATCAACGCACACTTCTGGCTCGCAACCATCGGTACCGTTCTGTACATCGCTTCGATGTGGGTCAACGGCATCACCCAGGGCCTGATGTGGCGTGCAATCAACGATGACGGCACCCTCACCTACTCGTTCGTCGAAGCGCTGCAAGCCAGCCACCCTGGTTTCATCGTTCGCGCCCTGGGCGGTGCGTTCTTTGCCAGCGGCATGCTGTTCATGGCTTACAACGTATGGCGTACCGTACGCGCCTCGAACCCGGCAGAAGCCAAAGCTGCCGAACAGATCGCTGTAGTTGGAGCTCACTGATGAAGCATGAAGCAGTCGAGAAGAATATTGGCCTGCTGGCCTTCTTCATGGTTATCGCCGTCAGCATCGGCGGCCTGACCCAGATCGTTCCGCTGTTTTTCCAGGACGTCACCAACAAGCCGGTCGAAGGCATGAAGCCGCGCCCTGCCCTTGAACTGGAAGGCCGCGATATTTACATCGCCAACGGCTGTGTCGGCTGCCACTCGCAGATGATCCGCCCGTTCCGTGCTGAAACCGAACGTTACGGCCACTACTCGGTCGCCGGTGAAAGCGTCTGGGACCACCCGTTCCTGTGGGGTTCCAAGCGTACCGGTCCGGACCTGGCCCGTGTCGGCGGTCGTTACTCCGATGACTGGCAGCGTGCGCACTTGTACAACCCGCGCAACGTGGTGCCTGAGTCGGTAATGCCGGCTTACCCGTTCCTCGTGGAAAACAAGCTCGACGGCAAAGACACCGCCAAGAAAATGGAAGTCTTGCGCACGCTCGGCGTCCCTTACACCGACGAAGACATCGCCGGTGCCCAGGATGCTGTGAAGGGCAAAACCGAAATGGACGCGCTGGTGGCCTATCTGCAAGGCCTGGGCACCATCATCAAAAGCAAACGGTGATTTAGATGGATATCGGGATGATTCGTGGCCTGGGCACCGTTGTTGTGATGGTGGCCTTCATCGGTCTGGCGTTGTGGGTGTTCAGCCCCAAGCGCAAGTCGGAGTTTGAAGACGCGACCTTGCTGCCTTTCGCGGATGATCCCGAAGCCATCAAGCACGTCGAGCAAGCTTCTAGGAGTAACAAAGAATGACAACGTTCTGGAGTCTGTACGTCACAGTCCTCACTCTCGGCACCATTTTCGCCCTGACCTGGCTGCTGCTGAACACCCGCAAGGGTCAGCGCAGCGAGCAGACGGAAGATACGGTTGGACACTCCTTCGACGGGATCGAGGAGTACGACAACCCACTGCCAAAATGGTGGTTCATGCTGTTTGTGGGCACCATCATTTTTGCCTTGGGCTACCTGGTGCTGTACCCGGGCCTGGGTAACTGGAAAGGCCTGCTGCCGGGTTACAACTACCTCGATACCGAGAAGCAGACTCCGTTCGCCAACGGCCAGGCTGGCTGGACCGGTGCTCACGAGTGGGAAAAGGAAATGGCCAAGTCGGACGCCAAGTTCGGTCCGATCTTCGCCAAGTTCGCGTCCATGCCTATCGAGGAAGTCGCCAAAGACCCGCAAGCCCTGAAGATGGGTGGCCGTCTGTTTGCCTCCAACTGCTCGGTCTGCCACGGTTCCGACGCCAAGGGCGCTTACGGTTTCCCTAACCTGACTGACGCCGACTGGCGTTGGGGCGGCGATGCGCAAACCATCAAGACCACCATCATGGGCGGCCGTCACGCGGTCATGCCAGCGTGGGCTGAAGTGATCGGCGAGCAAGGCGTTTCGGACGTTGCTGCGTTTGTACTGACCAACCTCGATGGCCGCAAATTGCCAGAAGGCGCCAAGGCTGACCCGGTTGCCGGCCAGAAGTTGTTCGCCGCCAACTGCGTGGCCTGCCACGGTCCGGCGGGAAAAGGTACGCCAGCGATGGGCGCGCCTGACCTGACCCACCCGGGCGCGTTCATCTACGGTTCGAGCTTCGCTCAATTGCAGCAGACCATCCGTTACGGCCGTCAGGGCCAGATGCCTGCGCAAGAACAGCTGCAAGGCAACGACAAGGTTCACCTGCTGGCCGCTTACGTCTACAGCCTCTCTCAAGGTGAGAAAGCACCGGCGGCAGACGCTCAGTAAGGCAAACGCTTGAAGCAACAAAAAACGGCCCCGCCAATGAAGATTGGCGGGGCCGTTTTGTTTCAAGCGCAATAATACAGCGACCGATGGCAGCCCTGTGCTTGCTTCTGAGGTTGCTTGACAACTTGTCGAGTAGTAACGTTTCTACAAGCAACTTTCAGGAGGGTTACACATGATGGCTATCACCACCATCTCCAGCCGAGAATTCAACCAGGACACAAGTAGTGCCAAAAAAGCCACGCGCCAGGGGCCGGTTATCATCACCGACCGTGGCAGACCTGCCCACGTACTGCTAAGCATTGAGGAGTACCAAAAACTGACCGGCATCAACGCAAACATTGTCGACCTGTTGGTGATGCCGGAAGCGGCAGACATCGAGTTCGATACCGAGCGTACCGTCATCAACCATCGCCCCGTGGACCTGTCCTGATGTTCTTGCTCGACACCAACGTAATATCCGAACTACGCAAACCCCAGGCTGACGCAAACGTCGTCGCCTGGGCCAAAAGTATCATCGCCYCACGAATGTTTATTTCAGCCATCACCTTGAAGGAACTGGAGACCGGGGTGCTGCGAATGGAGCGACGCGATCCCGTACAGGGAAAGGTGCTGCGCTCGTGGCTGAAGCAACACGTCATACCGGCCTTCGATGCCAGAATCCTGCCGATCGATGCTGCCGTGGCACTGCGCTGTGCCAGCTTGCACGTTCCGGACCGCACCAACGAAAGCGATGCCTTGATTGCCGCGACCGCGCTGGTTCACGGATTGACAGTGGTCACCCGTAACACCAGCGACTTTCAATCCAGCGGTGTTGCGCTGCTCAATCCATGGGATGAATGAACTCGCCGCCGCGCAAAACCGTCCATAATTCACAAGTCAATTGATTCAAGTCATTACACCGTCAGCAGATTTCCACCAACGTGACCAAAGGTCGCACCCTTGTGCTAGAGCTTCAGGCGTATCATTGCGCCACTGCAACACCCCTTTTTGACCGCGGTTGGCATGTACTGACCGGGGCATTTTTCCACTGCCGTGGGATGCAACGATGAGCAATCAGATTCCGGTACACGACATCACTCCGCCTGCCAAAGACGCGAACAAAAGCGTCGACCTTTATGCCTCTCGCGAAAAGATCTACACCCGCGCGTTCACTGGCCTGTTCCGCAATCTGCGGATGATGGGCGGCGCTTTTTTGTTTCTGTTGTATTTCGGCACGGTCTGGCTGAACTGGGGTGGTCATCAAGCCGTCTGGTGGAACCTGCCGGAGCGTAAATTCTTTATTTTTGGTGCAACCTTCTGGCCTCAGGATTTCATCCTGCTGTCGGGCATTTTGATTATCAGTGCCTTCGGTCTGTTCTTCATCACCGTCTACGCCGGTCGCGTCTGGTGCGGTTATACCTGCCCGCAAAGCGTCTGGACGTGGATTTTCATGTGGTGTGAAAAAGTCACCGAAGGCGACCGCAACCAACGCATCAAGCTGGATAAAGCGCCGATGAGCGCCAACAAATTCCTGCGCAAATTCAGCAAGCATTCGATGTGGCTGCTGATCGGCTTCGTCACCGGCCTGACCTTCGTCGGTTACTTCTCGCCGATCCGCGAACTGGTGTTCGATTTCTTCACCGGCGAAGCAGATGGCTGGTCGTATTTCTGGGTCGGTTTCTTCACCCTTGCCACCTACGGCAACGCCGGCTGGTTGCGCGAGCAGGTGTGCATCTACATGTGCCCGTACGCTCGCTTCCAGAGCGTGATGTTCGACAAGGACACGCTGATCGTCTCCTACGATCCACGTCGTGGCGAGTCCCGTGGCCCGCGCAAGAAAGGCATCGACTACAAGGCACAAGGCCTGGGCGATTGCATCGATTGCACCATGTGCGTCCAGGTCTGCCCGACCGGCATCGACATCCGCGATGGCCTGCAAATCGAGTGTATCGGGTGCGCCGCCTGTATCGACGCCTGCGATGCCATCATGGACAAGATGGACTATCCGCGCGGCCTGATCAGCTACACCACCGAGCACAACCTGTCCGGGCAAAAAACCCATAAACTGCGTCCGCGCCTGATCGGCTATGCCGTGGTGCTGCTGGCGATGATTTCGTTGTTGATCACTGCGTTCTTCATGCGTTCGCTGGTCGGTTTCGACGTCAGCAAAGACCGCGTGCTGTACCGCGAGAATGCCGAAGGCCGGATCGAAAACGTCTACAGCCTGAAAGTCATGAACAAAGACCAGCGCGATCACACCTACGTACTTGAGGCCACCGGTTTGCCGGACCTCAGGCTGCAAGGCAAGCGCGAGATCAAAGTCGCCGCGGGGGAAATTTTCAGCCAACCGGTGGAGCTGTCCAGCGCACCGGAAAAACTGCCATCGAGCACCAACGAGGTGAAGTTTATCCTCAAGGATGCCGATGACAATAGCGTTCACGTTGAAGCCAAGAGCCGATTCATCGGCCCACAAATTCGTTGAGAGTAGTCATCATGCCCGCAACAGCTGCAAGTCCCTGGTACAAGCACCTTTGGCCGTGGATCATCATCGGGATTCTGGCCTGTTCGGTGACCCTGACCTTGTCCATGGTGACCATCGCGGTGAATCATCCGATCGACCTGGTGAACGACAACTACTACGAGGCTGGCAAAGGCATCAATCGCTCACTCGACCGTGAACGGTTGGCCCAGACACTGCAACTGCGCGCCAGGATTCATCTGGATAGCGTGACCGGCGAAGTCGATCTGCACCTGAGTGGTAACAGCCAACCGAAAACCCTCGAGCTGAACCTGATGTCGCCGACACAGCCCGAGAAGGATCGCAAGATCACCCTCGCCCACAGCAACACAGAACAGGGCCGCTACATTGGTCAACTGAGTGACACAGTCGAAGGGCGTCGCTTTGTAGAACTGTTGGGGGTCGAGGGTGACAAGACCTGGCGCCTGTTCGAAGAAGAACCGGTCAGCCACGACAAAGACCTGCTGCTGGGCGATGAGCCGCTGCAAGGCGCGGAAGACCTGAAAAAGTAAGCCTTACCCTGATCGTTCCCACGCTCTGCGTGGGAACGCAGCCAGGGACGCTCCGCGTCCCAGCCGAAGCGGACGCGGAGCGTCCGGGGAGGTATTCCCACGCAGAGCGTGGGAACGATCATCGGACTTCACCTCATGACCACTCCAACCCCCTGCTACCACTGCGCCCTGCCCGTCCCCGCCGGCAGCCGCTTCACCGCTGCGGTCCTGGGTGATACCCGCGAGTTTTGCTGCCCGGGTTGCCAGGCGGTGGCTGAAGCTATCGTGGCGGGTGGGCTGGAAAGCTATTACCAGCATCGCAGCGAGTCATCGGCCAACCCCCAAGCCTTGCCTGTGCAGTTGGTGGACGAACTGGCGCTGTACGACCGCGCCGACGTGCAAGCACCTTTCGTGCGCCACGACGGTGACCTCGCCGAAACCACCCTGTTGATGGAAGGCATCAGCTGCGCCGCGTGCGGCTGGTTGATCGAGAAACACCTGCGCGGCTTGCCGGCAGTGGCCGAAGCGCGCCTCAACCTGTCCAATCATCGCTTGCACGTACGCTGGGCCGACGCGCAATTGCCGTTGAGCCAGGTCCTCAGTGAGTTGCGCCATATCGGTTACGCCGCCCACCCTTATCAAGCCGACCGCGCCAGCGAACAACTGGCAAGTGAAAACCGTCTGGCCTTGCGTCAACTGGGTGTCGCCGGGCTGCTGTGGTTCCAGGCGATGATGGCGACCATGGCCACCTGGCCGGAATTCAACATCGATCTCAGCCCCGAAATGCACACCATTCTGCGCTGGGTCGCGCTGTTTCTGACCACACCGATTGTGTTCTACAGTTGCGCACCTTTTTTCAAAGGCGCAATGCGCGACCTGCGTACCCGCCACCTGACCATGGACGTTTCGGTCTCACTGGCGATTGGCAGCGCCTACCTCGCCGGGATCTGGACTTCGATCACCGGCTCCGGTGAGCTGTATTTCGATGCGGTCGGGATGTTTGCGCTGTTCCTGCTCGCCGGTCGCTATCTGGAGCGCCGGGCCCGCGAGCGCACCGCCGCTGCCACCGCACAACTGGTCAATCTGCTGCCCGCTTCATGTCTGCGCCTGAGCAATGACGGCCAAAGTGAGCGAATCCTGCTCAGCGAATTGCGCGTCGGTGATCAGGTACTGGTTCACCCCGGCGCGATTCTGCCGGCCGACGGCAAGATCCTCGAAGGCCAGTCGAGCATCGATGAATCGCTGCTGACCGGCGAATACCTGCCGCAACCACGAACGCCCGGCGATGCAGTGACCGCCGGCACGCTGAACGTTGAAGGGGCGTTGACGGTGCAAGTGTTGGCACTGGGCCAGGACACCCGACTGTCCGCCATTGTTCGCCTGCTGGACCGTGCGCAAGCCGAAAAGCCACGCCTGGCGGAAATCGCCGACCGCGCCGCGCAGTGGTTTTTACTGGTGTCGCTGATTGCCGCCGCTGCCATTGGCCTGTTGTGGTGGGAACTCGATTCATCGCGAGCCTTCTGGATTGTGCTGGCCATGCTCGTCGCCACCTGCCCGTGCGCTTTGTCCCTCGCGACGCCAACCGCACTGACCGCCGCCACCGGCACGCTGCACAAACTCGGCCTGCTGCTGACGCGCGGTCATGTGCTGGAAGGCTTGAACCAGATCGACACGGTAATCTTCGACAAGACCGGCACCCTCACTGAAGGGCGTCTGGCGTTGCGTTCAATCCGCCCCCTTGGCGCACTCGACAGTGACCAGTGCCTGAGCCTCGCCGCCGCCTTGGAAAACCGCTCCGAACACCCGATCGCCCGCGCCTTTGGCCGCGCACCACTGGCCGCCGAAGAAGTCCACAGCACGCCAGGGTTGGGTCTTGAAGGCCTGGTCGGTGACCAACGATTGCGCATTGGCCAACCCAGTTTTGTCTGCGAACTCAGTGGGGCAGCCGCGCCCTTGATGCCCAATGAAGCAGGCCAATGGTTGCTGCTCGGCGACAGTCAGGGGCCGCTGGCGTGGTTTGTCCTCGACGACCGTTTGCGCGCCGATGCCCCGGCCTTACTGCAAGCCTGCAAGGCACGGGGCTGGCGAACCTTGCTGTTGTCTGGCGACAGTTCGCCGATGGTCGCCAGCGTCGCCGCCGAACTGGGTATCGACGAGGCCCGTGGCGGTTTACGGCCGGACGATAAACTGCAGGTCCTGCAACAACTGCACAAGGAAGGCCGCAAGGTGTTGATGCTCGGTGACGGGGTCAACGACGTGCCAGTGCTGGCCGCCGCCGACATCAGCGTGGCGATGGGCTCGGCCACCGATCTGGCGAAAACCAGCGCCGATGCCGTGTTACTGTCCAACCGCCTCGACGCGCTGGTGCAAGCCTTCAGCCTGGCACGGCGAACCCGCAGGATAATCATCGAGAACCTGTTGTGGGCCGGGTTGTACAATGGCCTCATGTTGCCGTTTGCAGCCCTCGGCTGGATTACGCCCGTGTGGGCCGCCGTCGGCATGTCGATCAGTTCGTTGACCGTGGTGTTGAACGCCCTGCGCCTGACTCGCCTGCCGAGCGCGCCTGTTGCCAGCACCACGCCAGAAACCCGCCCGCTGCCGGCCTGAGCCGGCGCGGGCATGGAGTCCACCCATGCCAGCTCTATACGTGATGATCCCGGCCGCATTGCTGCTCGTGGCCATCGCTGTTTACATCTTCTTCTGGGCAGTCGACAGCGGTCAGTACGACGACCTCGACGGCCCGGCCCACAGCATTCTGTTCGACGACCAGGACCCGGCCCATAAAGCAGCGGTCGAAGAAGCCAGCGGCCATCCGGCCAAACCGGACGACAAGGCTCCGCCTCATGCTTGAGTTGGCGCCACTGCTGGTGTCTGCGGTGATTCTCGGCTTGCTCGGGGGCGGCCATTGCCTGGGCATGTGTGGCGGCTTGATGGGCGCGCTGACCTTGGCGATTCCCAAGGAACAACGCAGCCGGCGCTTTCGACTGCTGCTGGCTTACAATCTGGGACGGATCCTCAGCTATGCCACGGCCGGCCTGCTGATCGGCCTGGCGGGCTGGGCCGTGGCCAACAGCCCGGCAGCCATGTTTATGCGGGTCATCGCCGGTTTGCTGCTGATCGCCATGGGCCTGTACCTCGCCGGCTGGTGGAGCGGCCTGACCCGCATCGAAAGCCTGGGTCGCGGCCTGTGGCGGCATCTCCAGCCGGTCGCCAACACATTGCTGCCGGTATCGAGCCTGCCCCGCGCCTTGCTGCTGGGGGCGCTTTGGGGCTGGCTGCCGTGCGGGCTGGTTTACAGCACATTGTTGTGGTCGGCCAGCCAGGGCAATGCGCTGGACAGCGCCTTGTTGATGCTCGCCTTCGGGCTCGGCACCTGGCCGGTGCTGCTCGCTACGGGTCTTGCCGCTGAGCGGGTGACGGCGCTGTTGCGCAAACGCAGTGTGCGCATGGCCGGCGGGATGCTGGTGATGCTGTTCGGCCTCTGGACCTTGCCGGGGCCGCATCAGCATTGGCTTATGGGGCATTAAATCAACACCACAGTTCTGTAGCAGCTGCCGAGGCTGCGTYCGGYTGCGRAGCAGYCGTAAACCCTGATCGCGAGGTTTTCCTGAAGCACCGCATTGTCTGACTTCACGTCTGCTTCGCAGCCGGACGCAGCCTCGCGCTGCTCGGCAGCTGCTACAAGTCCGCGCTCACCGTTGACACAAATCAACATGCCCAACCGCCTCGCCCCCTAGACTCGCAGACACTGCCAGCCTATCCGGGGGAATGCCCGCATGATGCTCGACGCCATTCGTTGGGACACCGATCTGATCCGCCGTTATGACCTGGCGGGACCGCGTTACACCTCTTATCCGACTGCGGTGCAATTCAACAGCCAGGTCGGTTCGTTCGAGCTGTTCCACGCGCTGCGCGACAGCCGCAAGGCCATGCGCCCGCTGTCGCTGTACGTGCACGTGCCGTTTTGCGCGAACATTTGCTACTACTGTGCCTGCAACAAAGTCATCACTAAGGACCGTGGCCGGGCCCTGCCCTACTTGCAGCGCCTTGAGCAGGAAATCCAGCTGATCGCCTGTCACCTCGACCCGGCGCAGAAGGTCGAACAACTGCATTTTGGCGGCGGCACCCCGACTTTTCTCAGCCATGATGAACTGCGCCAGTTGATGGCCCAGTTACGCAAAAACTTCAACTTGCTGGATGACGACTCCGGTGACTATGGCATCGAGATCGACCCTCGCGAAGCCGACTGGTCGACCATGGGCCTGCTGCGCGAACTGGGCTTCAACCGCGTCAGCATTGGCTTGCAAGACCTCGACCCGGCGGTGCAACGGGCAGTCAATCGCCTGCAAAGCCTGGAAGAAACCCGTGCAGTGATCGAAGCCGCGCGGACCCTGCAATTTCGCTCGATCAACATCGATCTGATCTATGGCTTGCCCAAGCAAACGCCGGAAAACTTCGCACGCACAGTCGATGAAGTCATCAAACTGCAACCGGATCGGCTCTCGGTGTTCAATTACGCGCACTTGCCGGAACGCTTCATGCCGCAACGGCGCATCAACACAGACGAGCTGCCAACGCCGGCGCAGAAGCTGGAAATGCTCCAGCGCACCATCGAACAACTGACTGCAGCCGGCTACCGCTACATCGGCATGGACCATTTCGCCCTGCCCGACGACGAACTGGCGATTGCCCAGGAAGACTCGACCCTGCAACGCAACTTTCAGGGCTACACCACCCACGGGCATTGCGATTTGATCGGTTTGGGGGTGTCAGCCATCAGCCAGATCGGTGATCTGTACTGCCAGAACACCAGCGACCTGGCTCAATACCAGAACACCCTGGACGCAGCTCAACTGCCCACCGTCCGTGGCCTGGTGTGCAACGCCGATGACCGGTTGCGGCGGGCGGTGATACAGCAGCTAATCTGCAATTGCAGCCTGGAATTCGTCGAGATCGAAGAGGCTTTCAACATCGACTTTCGCGGTTACTTCGGCCAACTATGGCCGCAGCTTCAAACCATGGCCGATGACGGTTTGATCACGCTCGACTGCGAACGAATCACCGTTCTGCCGGCCGGTCGTTTGTTGGTGCGGTCGGTATGCATGCTGTTCGATGCCTATCTGCAAGAGCTCAGCCACCAACGGTTTTCCCGGGTGATCTAACTTTTCATCATCAGGCAGGCGGATTTCAACACTTGCACAGGATCGCCAATCACCACCTTATATCGTGGCATGACAATATCTGCACAAACTGGCCGGAACGCCCTCCTGTGGGTTACCCTTACGTCTTATGTGTGTTTTCCCACAAGGATTGAAGAAATGTCCGAGCCAGTCAAACTGCGTGCTCATAACCAGGCCCATTGCAAGGATTGCAGCCTCGCCCCCCTGTGTTTACCGCTGTCTCTGAACCTGGAAGACATGGATGCGCTGGACGACATCGTCAAACGTGGCCGCCCGCTGAAGAAAGGCGAGTTCCTGTATCGCCAGGGCGACACCTTCGATTGCGTCTACGCAGTACGCTCCGGCGCCCTCAAGACGTTCAGCCTGAGCGACAGCGGTGAAGAGCAACTCACCGGTTTCCACCTGCCGAGTGAACTGGTCGGCCTGTCGGGCATGGACACCGAAAAACATCCCGTGTCCGCACAAGCGCTGGAAACGACCTCGGTGTGCGAAATCCCTTTCGACCGCCTCGACGAACTGGCCCTGCAACTGCCACAACTGCGCCGTCAGTTGATGCGCGTCATGAGCCGCGAGATTCGTGAAGATCAACAAATGATGTTGCTGCTATCGAAAAAAACCGCCGACGAGCGTATCGCCACGTTCCTGGTCAACCTGTCGGCTCGGTTTCGCGCCCGCGGCTTCTCGGCCAACCAGTTCCGCCTGAGCATGTCGCGCAACGAAATCGGCAATTACCTGGGGCTGGCGGTCGAAACCGTATCCCGGGTCTTCACCCGTTTCCAGCAGAACGAATTGATCGCTGCCGAAGGCAAGGAAATCCGTATCCTCGACCCGATCCAGCTCTGCGCGTTGGCCGGCGGCTCTGTCGAAGGCTGATTGCAACCCTTGCGGCTGAGCGAATCCGTTCAGCCGCCGTTATACTGCGACGTTTGCAGCCTGCCAGGACAACTCGACGATGGTCTTCGACTCCTTCGACATCAAATCCCTGATCCGCCCCGTGATCGACTTCCCCAAGCCGGGCGTGATCTTTCGTGACATCACGCCGTTGTTTCAATCGCCCAAGGCCCTGCGCCTGGTGATGGACAGCTTTGCCCATCGCTACGTCGAAGCCGATTTCACCCACATCGGTGCGATGGATGCGCGCGGCTTCCTGATCGGTTCGGTGCTGGCGTATCAGCTGAACAAGCCGCTGGTGCTGTTCCGCAAGCAAGGCAAACTGCCGGCTGACGTGCTGGCCGAAGGTTACGCGACCGAGTACGGCGAAGCGTTCCTCGAAGTCCATGCCGACAGCCTGTGCGAGGGCGATTCGGTGGTGATGTTCGATGACCTGATCGCCACGGGCGGTACATTGATTGCCGCGGCGAACCTGATTCGGCGCATGGGTGCGCGGGTTCATGAAGCGGCGGCGATTATTGATTTGCCGGAGCTGGGTGGGTCGCAGCGCCTGGAAGACATGGGTATTGCGACGTTCTGCCTGACGCAGTTTGCGTTGAGCGATAAATAAGCGGCGACTTCGAAATAGCCATCGCGAGCAGGCTCGCTCCCACAGGGTTTTGTGAACGCCACAAATCCAGTGTGGGAGCGAGCCTGCTCGCGATGGCGTAATCAGCAACACAGCAAATCTTAAAGCCCCATCTGCTTACTGATAATCTCGTTCATCACTTCCCGCGTACCACCTCCAATCGACAGAATCCGGTTATCCCGGTACAGCCGCTCCACCAGGCTTTCGCGCATGTAACCCAAACCACCCAGGATCTGCACCGCATCGTTAACGATCCGGTCCGCCGTGTCTGTGGCAAAATTCTTGGCCATCGAAATTTCCTTGATCACACTCTGCCCCGCGGCCATCTTCGCCGCCTGGCGATAAGTAAACTCCCTGGACACCTCCAGCGCTGTCGCCATCTCGGCGAGGCGGTGTTTGAGTACCTGGAACTTGCCGATGGGTTTACCGAAGGCTTCACGCTGACGCGCCCATTTCAGGCTCTCCTCCAGCGCCAGCTGCGCGGTCATGTTGGCCATCAGCGCCAGCGCCAGGCGCTCACTCTGAAAGTTGCCCATGATGCAGGCGAAGCCCATGTTTTCTGCGCCGATCAAATTCGTCATAGGCACCCGGCAATCGTCAAAAAACAACTCAGCCGTGTCCGACGCCCACCAGCCCATTTTCTTCAGCTGACGGCCAACGGTAAAACCGGGCGTGCCCTTTTCGATCAACAACAGGCTGATGCCACCAAAACCAGGCTCGCCGGTGCGCACCGCGACGGTGTAGTAATCGGCACGAACGCCGCTGGTGATAAAGGTTTTGCTGCCGCTGACCCGGTAGACATCGCCGTCACGTACAGCACGGGTTTGCAGGTTAGCGACGTCGGAGCCGCCGCTGGGCTCGGTGACGGCCAGGGCGCTGATCTTCTCGCCGGACAACACTTGCGGCACGACGCGATCGCGGACTTCAGGCTTGGCCCACTTGAGGATGGGGGGCAGGCCGATGTCCAGCGAACCGAGACCGGCCACCAGTCCCCCTGAACCACAGCGCATCAGCTCTTCGCTGGCGGCGACCTTGGCGAACAGATCACCTTCGTGACTGCCGCCCAGCGCTTCGGGGTAGCCAATGCCCAGAATCCCGGCGGCACCGGCCTTGAGGTAGAGCTCACGGGGAAAGTTCTCGGCTTCCTCCCACTGATCAATGTCCGGGAGAATCTCACGCTCGACGAAACGTCTGACGCTGTCACGGACCAATTGGTGGCTGGGATCGAAGTATTCCTGAAAGGCAGGCATCGGCGAACTCCACTGAAGGTTCAGCGACGTTAACCGAGCGCTTGCTTGGTTTTCAACAGGATTGTGTGAATCAGCTGGACCGAGGTGCCTCCATCGCGGGCAAGCCCGCGAAGGGGCCCGTTCAGAAACTACAAGGCTATCGGTTTACGCCCGGCAAACGAATGCGCCAACGTCCCGCCATCCACCAGCTCCAGCTCGCCACCCAGCGGCACGCCATGGGCGATACGCGAGGCAACCAGGCCTTTATTGCTGAGCAACTGCGCGATGTAATGCGCCGTCGCTTCACCTTCCACCGTCGGGTTGGTCGCGAGGATGACTTCCGTAAAGCTCCCGGCCTCTTCGATCCGCGCCATCAACTGCGGGATACCAATCGCCTCAGGCCCAAGACCATCGAGCGGGGACAAATGCCCTTTGAGGACAAAATAACGACCACGGAATCCGGTCTGCTCCACCGCGTAAACATCCATCGGCCCTTCCACTACGCACAACAAAGTGTCGTCGCGACGGGTATCCGCGCATTGCGGGCAAAGGTCGTCTTCGGTCAGCGTGCGGCACAATCGGCAATGGCCCACCCCTTCCATGGCCTGGCTCAAGGCCGACGCCAGTCGCGAACCACCGCTGCGATCACGTTCAAGCAGTTGCAGCGCCATGCGCTGGGCGGTTTTCTGACCCACGCCCGGCAAAATTCGCAGGGCATCGATCAGTTGGCGAATCAAAGGGCTGAAGCTCATGGGGAAACGTCCGACAAAACAACGAGACGCGGTTTATACCCGCGCCTCTCATTAGCGTCAAATACTCAGTCTTGCGCGACCCGCACCACCAGTTTGCCGAAGTTGCGCCCCTCCAGCAGACCGATGAACGCTTCGGGCGCCTGCTCCAGGCCATCGACCACGTCTTCGCGGAACTTCACCTTGCCGTCACGGACCCACGGCGCCATGGCACTGACAAACTCCGGCTGACGGTCACCGTAGTCGTCGAACACGATGAAGCCCTGAATCCGCACGCGCTTGGTCAAAATCGTCCGCTGCAATTGCGGCAGGCGATCCGGGCCGGTCGGAGCTTCGTGGGCGTTGTAGGAGGCGATCAGGCCACACAGCGGAATCCGCGCCTTGGCGTTGAGCAACGGCACTACCGCATCGAACACCTTGCCGCCGACGTTCTCATAGTAAATGTCGATACCGCTGGAGCACGCCTGCGCCAACTCATCGGCAAAGTTCGGGCTCTTGTGGTCAACGCACGCATCAAACCCTAATTCGTCGACGACATAACGGCATTTTTCCGCACCACCGGCTACACCGACCACGCGCAGGCCCTTGATCTTCGCCACCTGGCCGACCACCGAACCCACCGCGCCGGACGCCGCCGCGACCACCAGGGTTTCACCGGCCTTCGGCTGGCCGATGTCCATCAAACCCATATAGGCCGTCATGCCCGGCATGCCCAGCACACCCAAGGCCATCGACGGGCTCGGCAGCCCGGACGGCACCGGGATGATGTTGCGACCATCGCTGATGCTGTGGGTTTGCCAGCCGGTGGCACCGACCACCACATCACCTTCCTGGAATTTTGGATTCGACGAGCGCTCGACCCGGCTGACAGCCCCACCGGTCATGACCTCACCGATTTCCACTGGGGCGGCGTAGGACGGCGCATCACTCATGCGACCGCGCATGTACGGGTCCAACGACAGGTAGAGGGTCTTGAGCAGTACCTGGCCGTCAGCGAGGTCCGGAAGCGCTTCCCTTTCCAGGCGGAAATTCTCCGGCGTCGGCGCGCCTACCGGGCGGGACGCCAGGACGATACGTTGGTTAAGGGTCAATGCTTGTGGCATGTGAGCGTCTCCTTTTATCGAGAATTGGGTGGTATAGGGGAGCAGACCGTTTGGGTGGTGTGGCGTTCGAAGTTTCTGACTCCGATCGTTCCCACGCTCTGCGTGGGAATGCAGCCCGGGACGCTCCGCGTCCCARSAGCGGACGCAGAGCGTCCATTGAGGTATTCCCACGCAGAGCATGGGAACGATCAGTGTGGGCCAGAAACAAAAATGCCAGGCGCGATGCCTGGCATTTTTTTGTAGCTCATCCGACGCGCTTTAGCGAATCAGAATGGCAGCTTCATGCCCGGCGGCAGTTGCATGCCAGCGGTCACGCCAGACATTTTGTCCTGGCTGTTGGCTTCGATCTTGCGCACGGCATCGTTGACCGCGGCGGCGACGACAGCTTCCAGCATCTCTTTGTCGTCTTCGCTCAGGCCTTCGACCAGGCTCGGGTCAATGGTCACGCTCTTCACGTCGTGACGACCGGTCATCACCACGGTGACCATATCGCCACCCGCTTTACCGATGACTTCGGCGTTGGCCAGCTCTTCCTGCATCTTGGCCATTTTTTCCTGCATCTGCTGTGCCTGCTTCATCAGGCCGGCCATGCCACCTTTCATCATGGGAATCACCTCAAAAGTACTTGGATTAAACAGCGTCCGACCCTTTTGACCGAACGCCTTCAGTTATTAGCCCTGACTGACCAGAGCGTCGACAGGTTCAATAGTATCGTTACGGATCACCGCACCGAACTGTTGCATCATTTGCTGGATGAACGGATCGCCGTGGATCGACTCTTCAGCCTCGCGCTGACGGTTGGCACGGCGCCGGGACGCGGCCTGGGCCGGGGTCTCCTGCTCGGGCTTGATCAGCTCCATGCTCAGGGTCAATGTGCGCCCGTGAAACTGGTTCAGCGCATCGTTGAGACGACGTTGCTGGGTCGCGTTGAACAAGGCGCTGTGGGCCGGGTCCAGGTGCATCAGCCAATGATCGCCCTCGACGGAAATCAGTGTGCAGTTGGCGGCGATGCTGCCCGTCATGCCGGAGATCGGCAGTTTCGGGAACAGCTCCAGCCATTGCGCCGCCAGACCGGTAGCCGGCATCGCAGCCGGTTCCGGCTCCGGTTCAGGCGCAGGGTCTGCGGCATGTTCGCTGGCCAGTTCATCGAGGTAACTGTAGGCCGAATCCATGTCCGGCTCGATGTAATCCTCATCCAGCGGCGGCTCGTCGTCCTGGTCCATGCCCGGCGTGGCGGCATCGACGTCGGCAACGGACGGTTCCGGGATCGGCGCAGCGGCCCATTCCGGCGCATCCGGTACCGCGCTGTCCGGCGTTGGCATCGGCATTGGCGGCAACTCGGGCTGCTCGCCAGCGGTTTCCAGAACCGGCTCTACGGCGGGTTGCTGCACGACTTCGGGCGTGACCGGGTCATTCCACGGCAGGTCGATGACTTCTTCGACCGCTGCGGGCTCAACCACAGGTTCAGGCACGACAACGGGTGCAACCGGTTCAGGTTCCGGTGCGGGAACTGGAACTGGAACCGGAGCAGGTGCAACTGCCGCAGCGACTACCGGCGCAACCACTGGCGCGGCAGCCACAGAGTTTGCGGAATCAACTGTGGCCTGGCTGATCCCCACTGGCTTTAGCGGTTGCCTCGGGGCGTCCGCGGTGTCTGCGGGGCGGAAGGCGAGCATCCGCAGCAGCACCATTTCAAAACCACCACGCGGGTCCGGTGCCAGCGGCAAATCGCGGCGGCCGATCAGCCCCATCTGGTAATAAAACTGCACGTCTTCGGCCGGCAACGCCTGGGCCAGCGCCAACACCCGGTCACGGTCGCCCTGGCCGTTGTCGACACCTTCAGGCAAGGCCTGGGCGATGGCGACACGGTGCAGCACGTTGAGAATTTCCGAGAGCACGCCGTTCCAGTCCGGGCCTTGTTCGGCCAAGTGGCGGACGGCTTCGAGCAACGCCTTGGCGTCACCCTCGATCAACGCATGCAGAACGTCGTAGACCTGGCCGTGATCCAGCGTACCGAGCATCGCCCGCACATCGGCGGCCATGACCTTGCCTTCACCGAAGGCGATGGCTTGGTCGGTGAGGCTCATGGCGTCGCGCATCGAACCATCGGCGGCACGGCCCAGCAGCCACAGTGCGTCGTCTTCGAACGGCACATTCTCGACCCCCAGCACGTGGGTCAAATGCTCGACCACACGTTCCGGCGTCATGTTCTTCAAGGAGAATTGCAGGCACCGCGACAGAATGGTTGCAGGAAGTTTCTGCGGGTCGGTCGTCGCCAGGATGAACTTGACGTAGGGTGGTGGCTCTTCGAGGGTTTTCAACAGCGCATTGAAGGAATGGCTGGAGAGCATGTGCACTTCGTCGATCAGGTAGACCTTGAAGCGCCCGCGGCTGGGGGCGTACTGCACGTTGTCGAGCAGCTCGCGGGTGTCCTCGACCTTGGTCCGGCTCGCGGCGTCGATCTCGATCAGGTCGACAAAGCGCCCCTCATCGATTTCGCGGCACACCGAGCACTCGCCGCACGGCGTCGACGTGATACCTGTTTCGCAGTTCAGGCATTTGGCGATGATTCGCGCGATGGTCGTCTTGCCGACCCCGCGCGTACCGGTAAACAGGTAGGCGTGGTGCAACCGCTGGCTGTCCAAGGCATTGATCAGAGCCTTGAGCACATGGGTCTGGCCGACCATTTCGCGGAACGAGCGCGGACGCCATTTACGTGCAAGAACCTGATAACTCATCGAAAACCGTCGCAACGAAGGAACACAAGCGGCTAATGCTAGCGGAGCAAGGCCAAAATTGCATCCGGTGTGCTCGTCTAATCTGGCTAAGCTGCACTTTGGGGGCTTTAATCGGCTCGGGTTTCAGAGGTACCGGAGCGTTTATGCGTTGTGCCTTGGGGGCATTGCTATGGATAAGCCTGGACGTCGCAGCCGCCGAAGCGCCGTTGCGTTTCGTCGTGCCCGACAGCTGGGCGATGCCAATGGTGCAACTGGATCACGGCCGCGTGACACAGGGCATTCTGTATGACGTGATGCTGAGCCTCGCCACCCAGGTCGGAGTGCCAGCCGAAATTCATGTGTTGCCCCGGGCACGGGTGCAAAACGCCATGGAACACGGCGAAGTCGATGTGCGTTGCTATGCCGCCCAGTCCTGGCTACCCAATCAGTCCGGCGACTACATCTGGAGCATTCTGCTGTGGCGTCAGCACGACGTGCTGATCGGCCTGCCAGAATCGCCAGACTCGATAACGCCAGCCAATTTACCTCGGCAACCTGTCGGCACGGTGCTCGGTTACAGCTACCCGACGCTGCAACCCCTATTCGATGCCGACCGCCTGCGCCGCGAAGATGCACGCAATCAGGAGCAAGTGCTGGAAAAACTCCAYGCCGGACGCTATCGCTATGCTGTGAGCAATCAATGGACACTGGACTGGTTCAATCAGCGCCTGCTGGCCGACCGGCAATTGAAAGCCGTGGCGGATTTGCAGGAACAGAATGTCGGCTGCTACGTACGCAACGATCCCAAGGTGCCGGTGCAGCGTATTCTGCGCACGTTGCTGCGCATGAAAATGTCCGGGGAGATTGATGACATCATTCGCCTGTATATCGGCAATGAGTCATCCAACGTGGCAACGAGTAAGCTTTAGATTTTCTTTGACCCGATCGTAGAGCAGTCATCTGTACAGGCTAGCGACCACCGGTTGTCGCCCTCTGTAGAGCGCTTGATTTGAATCAAGAAAGGGAGCTTGCACCATGCTACAAATCAGGTGCCTGCTCAGGTTCGCCTGGCAAGGCCAAAAGGTCCCATCAGGAGGAAAAATGCTTGCAAGAAAGTTGTCTCTAGCTGTGGTCTCCACAGTATTTGCCATCGCTGCTCAAACCGGGTTAGCTCAAGGAGTCTTTCTCGCGCCTACTGTGAATGATGCAAAAGTTGTTCAACATGGTGGCGGCTGCCGCAAAGCCTCACCCCCAGGCCAGTGCTGCCATGCTGGATCGCAGCCGTACCACTGCCACTGATTATGGTGGTCTATCCGAGACCTGCCGGATGGGGCCAGCAGGTACTCCTCGCCAATGCAACCGTTAACCGCCCTGCAGGAGGGAGGAGCAAGAAAGTGCAGGCACGTTCGTATTGATGCGAAAAACCGGGACAGCCCACGAGATTTCCATAGGCCATCAGGCCTCTTGAACCACTGGCGGGCAACCGATCATGTGAGAATCACCAGCAATGTTAAAAAAACGTAACGACCGCTTGAAAAACTCGTGAAATGTTACAAATTGTCAGCAACACCCTAGAGCGGGTGCTCTAGTATTCAAATGCCAGCACCCATCCGAGTCAAAGCATGATGCTTACACAAGCCATTTAGGCCAAGGATATTGCCGTTGTTGATGGTGCTAAAAATTTCCACTTCTTCTCTAGATTAAAGTCTCAAGCTCAGCGGCAATCCAGATTTGTTCAATCGCTTCCACAAACGTATGACTATGCTCACTCGCAACACATAAGTCTCCTATATAGCGGACAGAGTCGAGCATACTGCCAGCCATATATTGGCACGTGCGCTGCCCTTTGATTACTCCCTGCCTACAACCTTTGAACCAACACTCAAACGTGCAACTCAGGAGAGAGTCATGGATAGCAGCATAAACCTAGCCAAAAAATACTTTGTCGTGATTACTCACAACCCTGCACTACATCTAGAGCTTGAGGCATTACTGACCAGCAAGCGATATAACAGTTACAGTACCTCACAGACAAAAATGTTTTTTGAAGGCGTTACGCCACCCACTTCTGCCCCCAACCTTATGGAATTTATTTCCCCGCTGGTGGCAAAAATTGTTCCTCCAGTTATCAAGCATGATACTCAGCGCATCCTTTCGACGCTCAAGTCCGAATGGCAAGTTGCCCAACCCATAACGAAATTTACTCACTTCATATCAACTGCAGACAACTCTAGAGATAGCGCCAGGGAGTGCGTCCCCCAAACGGCCAAACCGCACGTTCCACTGAATGAAATCTGGCGACTGAGCGATGGCAGCGGCGCGTTGAGTAAAGATGGCGTAGAGATTGTCTTGACTGGCCTGGAGGCCACACTGCTGAAAAAAATACTCCACCATGATGATCGTGTGGTCAGCAAGGACGATCTTATCCGCAGCATCGGCAGAGAACCTGAACATTATCGGGGTCTCGAAATGTGTCTAAGCCGACTACAGGAAAAGTTTAAAAACGCCAGTAACGGCGAACGCCTTTTTCGTGCAGTAAGGAATCGTGGGTACTGCGTGATACAAAAAATCGTACGCGTACAAAGTTTAGTCTGAGCCATTCAGATATACGCCCCGGCAGTGCAATACAACAATAAAAAGCACGCCATTTTACCCTCCCMCCGCATCCCCCTCGCCGCCCGGCCCTCTATAAAGCTGCGCCAACAAAATTCAATCCAGACCATTTCTAACGTTTTTTTGCCCCGATATATCAACCAGATACACGACCCACTCGTTAAAAGTCGTCAGATAGAAATCGCATCAATACGTTAATTTATTCACTGACGAGAGCGCAGTTCCTTGGTGTTTCACTCGTCACTGCAACGCCATTCTATAAAAATAATAACTCTGCCTTATCAACTTTTGCAGTTGTCTGTCGAAACGCAATGGACGTATTTTGAGGATATCGCATGGTTAACTATCTTCGTATCAATCGAAATCCCCCCCTCAAAGGATTGACCTTCTGGGGGCAGTGGGCACTAGGCCAAGGTTTTGTTGTCGCCCTGTTACTTCTATGGGTTTATTACCAGACTGGAACGGTAGAGTTCTATTATCGAGTATGCGCAACGCTTGCTGTGCTTGCATCAGTTCCGGCCTATACTTGGTGCGGCGTCTATGCAAAGAAAGAGAATTACCTGGAAGGGTTGACAAGACTATTGATGGGTTGGTCAATGACACTGGCAGCGTTAGCTATTGTCGCCTTTCTCTGTAAGGCCAACGAACTGTTTTCTCGTCAAATCATTCTGGTATGGGCTATCTTCAGCTACATTGGGCAGGCACTGCTGTATATCCCGCTGCATGGTTTTTCGAAGTACTACCAACGCTCACTTCAAAGTAAGCGTAAAACACTGATCGTTGGTACTGGCGAGTTGGCATTGGGATTAGCAAACAAGCTTCGCACTCTTGAACACTTCCCGCTGGTCGGCCTGGTAAGTTCCGACACCACTCCCCTGCTGGAGATAGGAACGCCACCTGTCGTAGGCCCGCAGGAAGAATTGCTGGAACTGATCAAGACCCACGACATCCGCCGCCTGTACATCACGCTCCCCCTAAATGAAACGGCAAAAATCGAAGAGATGTATCTCGACTTGCTGGATGCCAACGTCGATGTGGTTTGGGTTCCGGACTTGAACAACCTGACACTGCTCAATCACTCGGTCAGTGATGTGGACGGCCTTCCGGCGATCTACTTGAATGAAAGCCCATTGACCAGCCAACCCACTGCCGCGCTGAGTAAAAGCCTGCTCGATAAAAGCGTTGCGCTGATGGCCATTGTTGTTCTATGCCCGTTACTGCTGATCATTGGTCTGGCCGTCAAATTCACCTCCTATGGCCCGGTGTTTTTCAAACAGGATCGCCATGGCTGGAACGGGGAGGTCATCAAGGTCTGGAAGTTTCGCTCGATGCGAGTGCATGAC
>NZ_JBFUKU010000046.1:0-27854 GCF_056400685.1 Pseudomonas sp. P5_A12
TTCCTCTTTCAAGCGGCTGGCGACCACATCGAACTGCAGCACACCCACGGCGCCGAGGATGATGTCGTTGCTGCGCTCGGGGAAGAACACCTGGGTCGCGCCCTCTTCCGCCAGTTGCTGCAAGCCTTGACGCAGTTGCTTGGATTTCAGCGGATCACGCAGGCGTACGCGACGGAACAGTTCCGGGGCGAAGTGCGGGATGCCGGTGAAGCCCAGGACTTCGCCTTCGGTGAAAGTGTCGCCGATCTGGATGGTGCCGTGGTTGTGCAAACCGATGATGTCGCCGGCAAACGCTTCTTCCAGTTGCTCACGCTCGGAGGAGAAGAAGGTCAGCGCGTCGCCGATCCGCACGTCCTTGCCGGTGCGCACGTGGCGCATCTTCATGCCTTTTTCGTACTTGCCGGAGCAGATACGCATGAAGGCGATACGGTCGCGGTGTTTCGGGTCCATGTTCGCCTGGATCTTGAACACGAAGCCGGCGAATTTCTCTTCAATCGGTTCCACGGTGCGCTCGTTGGCCACACGGGCCAGCGGTTTCGGCGCCCAGTTGACCACGGCGTCGAGCACGTGATCGACACCGAAGTTGCCCAGTGCAGTACCGAAGAACACCGGGGTCAGTTGGCCGTCGAGGAACTCCTGCTGGTTGAACTCGTGGCAGGCACCCTGCACCAGTTCCAGCTGATCGACGAAGCGGTCGTACTCGTCGCCCAAGTGTGCGCGGGCTTCATCGGAGTCGAGCTTCTCGATGATTTTCACATCGGTACGCTCGTGGCCGTGACCGGCGGTGTACACGATGATGTAGTCGTCGGCGAGGTGATAAACGCCCTTGAAATCGCGGTAGCAACCGATCGGCCAGGTGATCGGCGCAGCCTTGATCTTCAGGACCGCTTCGATCTCGTCGAGCAGTTCGATCGGGTCGCGGATGTCACGGTCGAGTTTGTTGATGAAGCTGACAATCGGTGTGTCACGCAGACGGCAAACGTCCATCAGCGCGATGGTCCGTGGCTCTACGCCCTTACCGCCGTCGAGAACCATCAAGGCCGAATCCACCGCGGTCAGGGTGCGGTAGGTGTCTTCGGAGAAGTCTTCGTGGCCCGGGGTGTCGAGCAGGTTGATCATGTGGTCGCGATACGGGAACTGCATGACCGACGTGGTAATCGAGATACCACGCTGCTTTTCCATTTCCATCCAGTCAGAGGTGGCATGGCGGTCGGACTTGCGAGACTTCACCGTGCCCGCAATCGCAATCGCCTTGCCCATCAGCAAGAGCTTCTCGGTGATGGTGGTTTTACCGGCATCGGGGTGGGAAATAATGGCGAAAGTGCGGCGTTTCGCGACTTCGGCGGCCTGTTTGGTCATGGGAAATCGCCTGGCAGGTGATTCAAAAAAGGGCGGCGAGTATAGCTTAAAAAGTAACCTCCGGACCACCGTTCACCGGTAGCAGCTGCCGAGCCCGCGAGGCTGCGTTCGGCGRCGAAGTCGTCGTCGAGTGGATGCACAGGGGCTGTCTGATACACCGAAGCGTCTGGTTTTAGGACGGCTTCGYCGCCGAACGCAGCCTCGCGGGCTCGGCAGCTGCTACCCCGGCAAAACGAAATGCGGGGTGGCTAAATGCTGTTAATTATGGAACCTTTTAAAAGGTGCAGACGTCCACTCCCCTGTTACGGCACTCGTACCAGGGGCTGAAAAATCAGCAAGTTAGCCTGACGAGGCTGCGCTTATGGCTCGATCTCATGCGGCTTTACCCGCCTGAAGAGCTGCTTCTCGCGAACGTTGATTTCCCGGCAGCCAGGAATGGAAAGCCACACGGGACTGCGTTCGCCGACAAAGAAAAAAGGAGTCCGCCTGTGGCTATTCGCTATGGCAAAGGGCTGACAGGAGGTGCGGTTGTCGTCGCCCTTCTGGCCCTGCTGATCCACTGGATTGGCATCAACACGATCGAACATTACCGCGACGATTTGTTGTTTTACCTGCAAGCTCATCTGATTCTCGTCCTTGTTTCCATGCTGGCCGCCCTTGTTGTGGGCATCCCCGCCGGTATCTTCCTCAGTCGCCCGACCATGGTGGGACGCGCTGAACGCTTCATGCAGCTTTTCAACATCGGCAACACCGTGCCGCCTCTCGCCGTACTGGCCATCGCCCTGGGCATCCTCGGCATCGGCAGCGGCCCTGCGATCTTCGCCCTGTTCCTCGCCTCGCTGTTGCCGATTGTGCGCAACACCTATGAAGGCCTGAAAAACGTTCAGGGTTCGCTCAAGGAAGCCGCCGTCGGCATCGGCATGACCCCGACTCAAGTGCTGTGGCGAGTCGAATTGCCGAACGCGGTGCCGATCATCATCGGTGGCGTGCGCGTGGCGCTGGCGATCAACGTCGGAACGGCACCGCTGGCGTTCCTGATCGGCGCCAACAGTCTGGGCAGCCTGATTTTCCCCGGCATCGCCCTGAACAATCAGCCGCAACTGCTGCTCGGCGCGGCCTGCACCGCCCTGCTGGCCTTGCTGCTCGACGGCCTGGTGACACTCGCCAGCCGCCTCTGGCTCGAGCGCGGCTTGCGCCCGTCTTAAGCCTCGGCAAAGGAAATTGTTATGAAGACATTTAGCTTTTTACTAGGCTGCGTCCTGCTGTTTGCAGGATTTGCCCAAGCCGCTGAAAAACCGGTCATCCGCATCGGCGCCAGGGTGTTTACTGAACAAACTCTGCTCGCAGAAATCACTTCCCAATACCTGCGCACCAAGGGTTACGACACTCAAGTGACCGGTGGTCTGGGCAGCAACCTGGCCCGCAGCGCCCAGGAAAGTGGTCAGCTGGATTTGATGTGGGAATACACCGGCGTGTCGCTGGTGGCTTACAACCATGTCACTGAAAAGCTCGACAGCACTCAGTCCTACGCAAAGGTGAAAGAACTCGACGTGAAAAAAGGCCTCGTCTGGCTGACCCCGTCGAAATTCAGCAACACCTACGCGCTGGCCCTGCCGGAAAAAACCGCGAAGGCCTATCCACAGATCAACACCATCAGCGAGCTGAACACGGTGATGCAGGCTGAGAAAAAGGACAATCACCTGGTGGCACTGGATACCGAGTTCGCCAACCGTTCCGACGGTCTGGACGGCATGGTCGACCTGTACACCATGAACCTGACCCGCAAAAACATTCGCCAGATGGATGCCGGGTTGGTCTACACCGCCCTGCGCAATGGTCAGGTGTTTGCCGGTCTGGTTTACACCACTGACGGTCGCTTGAACGCTTTCAAGCTGAAACTGCTCGAAGACGACAGACACTACTTCCCGGACTACACCGCCGCRCCGGTGGTGCGTCAGGTTTACCTCGACGCACATCCGAAACTGGCCGAAGAACTCAAACCGCTGGCTGAACTGTTCGATGACGCCACCATGCGCCAGCTCAATGCGCGGGTCGATGTCGATCACGAAAGCCCGTCATCCGTTGCCGCGGACTTCCTGCGCCAGCACCCCATCAAATAAGGAGGAAAAGTCATGGAATTTCTGAACGCCTTTTCCCATCTCGACTGGCCGCTGGTGCTGCAACTGACGTGGCAACACATCACCCTGGTCGGCATCGCCGTGACGTTGGCGATTCTGGTCGGCGTGCCTCTGGGCATTCTGATGACGCGCTTCCCGACGCTCGCCGGTCCGTTGCAGGCCAGCGCCACGGTGTTGCTGACCGTGCCGTCGATTGCCCTGTTTGGCCTGCTGCTGCCGTTCTACTCCAAATTCGGCCAGGGCCTTGGTCCGATGCCGGCGATCACGGCAGTGTTTTTGTACTCTTTGCTGCCGATCATGCGTAACACCTACCTCGCCCTGACCGGCGTCGAACCGGGTATTCGCGAAGCCGCGCGCGGCATCGGCATGACCTTCGGCCAGCGCCTGCGCATGGTTGAACTGCCGATTGCCGTGCCGGTCATTCTGGCCGGCGTGCGCACCGCCGTGGTCATGAACATCGGGGTGATGACCATCGCCGCGACTATCGGCGCCGGTGGCCTCGGTGTCCTCATTCTCGCTTCCATCAGCCGCAGCGACATGTCGATGCTGATCGTCGGCGCGGTGCTGGTCAGTCTCCTGGCCATCTTCGCCGACCTGCTTCTGCAATGGCTGCAACGCACGCTGACTCCAAAAGGATTGCTCAAATGATCGAACTTCAAAACCTCAGCAAGACCTTCCAAAGCAACGGCAAAGATGTGAAAGCCGTGGACTCGGTAAGCCTGACCGTCAATGAAGGCGAAATCTGTGTGTTCCTCGGGCCATCGGGCTGCGGCAAAAGCACCACGCTGAAGATGATCAACCGCCTGATCAAACCAACCTCGGGCAAGATTCTGATCAACGGCGAAGACACCACCGACCTCGACGAAGTGACCCTGCGTCGCAACATCGGTTACGTGATCCAGCAGATCGGCCTGTTCCCGAACATGACCATCGAGGAAAACATCACCATCGTTCCGCGCCTGCTGGGCTGGGACAAACAGAAATGCCACGACCGCGCCCGCGAGTTGATGAGCATGATCAAGCTCGAACCCAAGCAGTATCTCAATCGTTACCCGCGCGAATTGTCCGGCGGTCAGCAGCAGCGGATCGGCGTGATTCGCGCGCTGGCGGCGGATGCGCCGCTGTTGCTGATGGATGAACCCTTCGGCGCGGTCGACCCGATCAACCGTGAAATGATCCAGAACGAGTTCTTCGAGATGCAGCGTGCGCTGAACAAGACCGTGATCATGGTCAGCCATGACATCGACGAAGCGATCAAGCTGGGCGACAAGATTGCGATCTTCCGCGCCGGCAAGCTGTTGCAGATCGATCACCCGGACACGCTGCTGGCGCACCCGGCGGATGATTTCGTCAGCAACTTCGTCGGCCAGGACAGCACGCTCAAGCGCCTGTTGCTGGTGAAAGCCGAAGACGCGGCGGACAACGCACCGTCAGTCAGCCCGGAAACACCGGTGGCTGAAGCGCTGGAGTTGATGGACGAGCTGGACCGTCGTTATGTGGTGGTGACCTGTGCTGAGAACAAGGCATTGGGTTATGTACGTCGTCGCGACCTGCACCGTCAGGCCGGGACTTGTGCGCAGTATCTGCGTGAGTTCAATGCCACGGCGGCGTACGACGAACATTTGCGCATCCTGCTGTCGCGCATGTACGAGTTCAACCGCTCTTGGCTGCCGGTGATGGATGCTCAGCGGGTGTTTCTGGGTGAGGTGACTCAGGAATCGATTGCCGAGTATTTGAGCTCGGGCAAATCCCGTGGCGGCAAGACCAGCATTGTTTCGCCAGCCGAGACTGCGTTGGCCTGATCCCTTCCTTCTGATCGTTCCCACGCTCCGCGTGGGAATGCCTCCCTGGACGCTCTGCGTCCGCCCTTTGAGACGCAGAGCGTCTCTTGATGCATTCCCACGCGGAGCGTGGGAACGATCATTTGAGGGAACATCACACTGTCATGCAGGTCGTTTACATCAGTAGTTGTCAGGGACCGCACGACGGAACCGTGTAAAAACGCGACATTTTTTGTTGATCTCAAGCCCCTCACGCCCTAAAGTTCGCGCCGAACGTCCATGCTGGAAACGATCCATCCGGCTCAAGTACTGACGACGAGACAGCAAGGCCAAGGGCAGCACCGCCTCCCATGGCCTTTTTGCTTTCGGCGACATGCCTTGGGAAGTAGGCGAACCAAAGTGGGGATACGGAGGACGTTCAGGAGGGTGTGTCATCAATGAAATCACGAGTGCGCGATTTCATTGATGACACACCCTCGCACCCATTGAATAATCTAGTTTGCCAGTAGGAGTTCCCAGCATGTCGATCAACGTCGAAGACTATTTCGCGCGCGATACCTTCAACAAAATGAAGGCTTTCGCCGACAAACAAGAAACCCCGTTCGTGGTGATCGACACCGCGATGATCAGCCAGGCCTATGACGACCTGCGCGCCGGTTTCGAATTCGCCAAGGTCTACTACGCGGTCAAGGCCAACCCGGCCGTCGAAATCATCGACCTGCTCAAAGAGAAAGGCTCGAACTTCGACATCGCGTCGATCTACGAGCTCGACAAAGTGATGAACCAGGGCGTTGGCCCGGATCGCATCAGCTACGGCAACACCATCAAGAAATCCAAAGACATTCGCTACTTCTACGACAAGGGCGTGCGTCTGTAYGCCACCGACTCCGAAGCCGACCTGCGCAACATTGCCAAGGCCGCACCGGGTTCGAAAGTCTACGTGCGTATCCTCACTGAAGGCTCGACCACCGCTGACTGGCCTTTGTCGCGCAAGTTCGGCTGCCAGACCGACATGGCCATGGACCTGCTGATCCTCGCCCGTGACCTGGGCCTGGTGCCGTACGGCATCTCGTTCCACGTCGGTTCGCAACAGCGCGACATCAGCGTCTGGGACGCCGCCATCGCCAAGGTCAAAGTGATCTTCGAGCGCCTGAAAGAAGAAGACGGCATTCACCTCAAGCTGATCAACATGGGCGGTGGCTTCCCGGCCAACTACATCACCCGCACCAACAGCCTGGAAACCTACGCTGAAGAAATCATCCGTTTCCTCAAGGAAGACTTCGGTGACGACCTGCCGGAAATCATTCTGGAGCCAGGCCGTTCGTTGATCGCCAACGCCGGCATCCTGGTCAGCGAAGTGGTGCTGGTCGCGCGTAAATCCCGTACCGCTGTAGAGCGCTGGGTGTACACGGATGTGGGCAAGTTCTCCGGCCTGATCGAAACCATGGACGAAGCCATCAAGTTCCCGATCTGGACCGAGAAGAAAGGCGAGATGGAAGAAGTGGTCATCGCCGGCCCGACCTGCGACAGCGCCGACATCATGTACGAAAACTACAAGTACGGCCTGCCGCTGAACCTGGCCATTGGTGATCGTTTGTACTGGTTGTCGACCGGTGCTTACACCACCAGCTACAGCGCGGTTGAGTTCAATGGCTTCCCACCGCTGAAGTCGTTCTACGTGTAAAAACCACACGCAGAAATCAAAAAGCCCATGACGTGTCATGGGCTTTTTTGTGTCAGCGTTACCGCGGTGTCAGTTGCCGCTCAAGCTCGTCAATGCGCAGGGCGTAAGCCGGTGCCAATGCGCGGATTTGTGGATTCCCGGCGCTCAACAACGACTTGCTCGCAACTCGCAGGAAATTCAGATTTCCTCCGGCCAATGCCTTACGCAACCAAGCCAACGCCTCTTCGGCATTCCCTTCCTCGGCCAGCACAGCGGCATAACTGAACTGTCCACGAAAATCCCCCCCGGCCGCTGATCGTCGATACCAATCCCGAGCTGCCGGTAGATCCATCGGACAATCGCGCCCTTCTTCCAGATAACGCCCCAGCAGGTTCATCGACTTCGCGTGGCCAAGTTCAGCGGCCTGTCGATACAGGTTCAATGCCCGAGACTGGTCTTCGACCACGCCTCGCCCGGTCGCCAGCAGATTGGCGTAGTTGTACATCGCCCAATCCAGCCCGGCGTCTGCCGCGACTCGGTAATGCCGCGCGGCAATCGAGGCATCAGCGATGCAACCCCACCCATGCTCATGACAACGCCCGAGCATGTTGCGCGCCATCAGGTGCCCGCCCTGCGCGGCAATCACGAACCAGCGCAACGCCAACGCCTGATCCTGTGCGATGCCGTTCCCGTCCAGCAGAATCTGCCCCAGCAAGGCCTGAGCATCGAGTACGCCTTCGCGAGCAGCGATCAAAATCGCCTGGGCCGCGCGCGCCGGGCTTTGCTCCAGCATGGCCTTGAGCGAATCACCGTCGAGGACTTCCTCGCGGCGCAGTTGATAACTCATACCTCGACCCAGCGGCGAAGCAAGTTGTGATAGGTGCCGGTGAGGCGAATCAACGAAGGATGGTCCGGCATATCCTGCGTCAATTGCTGGATCGCCCCGTCCATCTCGAACAGCAAGGCGCGCTGACTGTCTTCGCGCACCAGGCTTTGCGTCCAGAAGAACGAGGCGTAACGCGTGCCGCGTGTGACGGCGTTGACCTTGTGCAGGCTGGTGCCGGGATACAAAACCATGTCGCCCGCCGGCAACTTCACGCGCTGGGTGCCGAAGGTGTCCTGGATTTCCAGTTCACCGCCGTCGTAGTCCTCGGGTTCGCTGAAGAACAGCGTCGCCGAAAGATCGGTGCGCACCCGCTCGATGCTGCCCTTGGGCTGGCGCACCGCGTTATCGATATGAAAATCGAAACTGCCGCCGGCGGTGTAGCAGTTCAGCAAGGGGGGAAAAACCTTGTGCGGTAACGCGGCAGACATGAACTGCGGATTTTTCCACAGCCGTTCGAGCATCGCCGCCCCTACTTCCTTGGCCAGTGGATGACCTTCGGGCAGTTGTAGATTGTGCTTGGCTTTGGCTGACTGATAGCCGGCGGTGATCTTGCCATCCGCCCAATCGGCCTGTTCCAGAGCCTCGCGGATGCGCTGCACTTCTTCTTTCGCGAACAAGCCGGGAATGTGCAACAGCAT
This sequence comes from Pseudomonas sp. P5_A12, assembly GCF_056400685.1. Lineage (NCBI taxonomy): Bacteria > Pseudomonadati > Pseudomonadota > Gammaproteobacteria > Pseudomonadales > Pseudomonadaceae > Pseudomonas > Pseudomonas sp. P5_A12. Next base: position 8,466 of record NZ_JBFUKU010000046.1, read on the forward strand.
GGCAAAGACACCTGAGACCAAAGGGGCGCTAATGGTATTGATTCTTATTGCTGAAGTAAAACCCTCACGACGGACGAAACACCAAAAACCGTAAGGTTAAATTGTAAAGAATGTAAATTCTTCGCGAATAGTAACGTTTCGCAATTGATACAAATACGCGTCTACCCTATATTCCGCGGCCTCAAATCCTTGGGGAAGGGAATTCATAATGTCGCGTCAACTACCACACGTACCGGTCAGCTCACCACGTCTGCTCGCTTCGGCCATTGGCATGGCAATTACCGCCGGCACTGCGGGTCACATGGTTTTCGCGGCGGAAAAAGCCGACGAAAAAGCACCGAGTAATGTGCTGTCGCTGGGCGCTACCGCCATCACTGGCGAGGCTCAGGACGAGACATCCTACTTCGTCGAAAAAGCCTCCTCGTCCAAGTACACCGCGCCGTTGGTCGATACTCCACGTTCGATCACCGTCATCCCGCAACAAGTCATCAAGGACACGGGCGCCCTCAATTTGCAGGACGCGCTGCGCACCGTTCCGGGCATCACCTTCGGTGCTGGTGAAGGTGGCAACCCCCAAGGCGACCGTCCGTTCATTCGTGGTTTCGACGCGCAGGCCGATACAATGTTGGACGGCGTGCGCGACACCGGTTCGCAGAGCCGCGAGATCTTCGCCGTCGAATCGATTGAAGTCAGCAAAGGCCCGAACTCGGCCATCGGTGGCCGTGGCGCCGCTGGCGGCAGCATCAACCTGGTGAGCAAAAAAGCACACTTGGGTGACTCGTTTGATGGTGGTTTTACCTGGGGTTCGGACCAGACCCAGCGTTACACCATGGACGGCAACTATCAGCTAAATGACACCACCGCTGGCCGTCTGAACCTGTTGAGCCACGAAAGCAACGTCGCCGGCCGTGACAGCGTCGACTACGACCGCTGGGGCATCGCGCCGTCGCTGGCTTTCGGCCTGGGCACCGACACCCGCGTCAACCTCGATTACTACCATCTGGAAAATAACGACACGCCGGACTCGGGCATTCCTTACTCGATACCGGCCGGAGGTTCGGCTGCCCGGACCAAATCCAACCCGGACAAACCGGACGACGGCGGCAACAGCACAAACTTCTACGGCCTCAATGACCGTGACTTCCGCCAAGGCCGCACCGATATCTCGACCTTCGCCATCGAGCACGATCTGAATGACGCGATGACCGTCAAGAACACCTTGCGTCACGGTAGCAGCATGCAGGATTACATCCTGACCCAGCCGGACGACAGCAAGGGCAACGTCAACAATGGCACCGTCTGGCGTCGGGCAAACACCCGGGTCAGCAACACCAATACCACGACGAACCAGACCGATCTGTTTGGTGACCTCTACATCGCTGGCTTCAAGAACAGCTACTCCACCGGTATCGAGTACACCCACGAGGAGAGCCAGAAATCCACGTACAACGTCAACACCGACACCACGCCAGGAACAGCGGCAGTGACCACCAACTGCAACCCGGCGTTGATCGGCGCGCCAAGCGGTTACAACTGCACCTCGCTGTCCAACCCGAACCCGAACGATCCATGGAACGGTGCGATCTCGCGTAACTACGCCGGTACCGACACCAAGGCCGACACGTACGCGATGTATGTGTTCGACACCCTGGAATTGTCCCAGCAGTGGTTGCTGAACATGGGCCTGCGTTACGACCATTTCGAAACCGACTACAAAACCTTCAACGCATCCGGTGTGACCACTGCCAAAGACAAAGACACCAGTGAGTTCGTTACCGGGCAGTTTGGCGTCGTTTACAAACCGGCGGAAAACGGCAGCATCTATGCGTCCTACGCGACCTCGGCTACACCACCGGGCAACACCTTGGGCGAAGGTTCCGAAGGCAATCCTTTGGGCGGCGGTACCGTCAATAACGATTTGAAACCGGAAACCACCAAGAACTACGAAATTGGTACCAAGTGGGATCTGCTCAATGATCAGCTTTCGCTGACCGCCGACATCTTCCACACCGAGAAAGAGAACGCACGCGTTCAAGTCAATACMAACACCTATGAAAACGCCGGCAAAACCCGCGTCCAGGGTGTCGAACTGTCGGCCACCGGCAGGATCACCGATAAATGGCAAGTCTTCGCCGGTTACGCCTACATGGACAGCGAGCAAATCGATGGCGGTGACATGCCGTTGAACAGAGCCAACAACGGCAACGAACTGCCTAACACGCCGAAAAACAGCGCCAGCCTGTGGACAACCTATCAGGTCCTGCCGAGGCTGACGGTCGGTGGCGGTGCGTTCTATGTCGACGATGTCTTCGGCAACGTGGCCAACACCACCATGGTTGAATCCTACGTTCGTTGGGACGCGATGGCGGCCTACAAGCTGACCAAAAATATCGACCTGCAACTGAACGTACAGAACCTGACCGACGAAACGTATTACGACAAAGCCTTTTCGACCCACTTCGCCAACCAGGCGCCGGGCCGTACAGCATTGCTGAGCACCAACTTCCACTTCTGATCGAAGTGGCTGGCAATAACGCCAGGCCCCGTTCATCTCAATGAGCGGGGCTTTTGTGTGTAAAAAAGAATGTTTCTCGACAACCCACGGCATAATGCGCGCCGTGATGACACTTTTTGAACGAACAAGGCGAGCGACGTGTTGAATAAAACCCTGTTCCAGTTGCACTGGTTTTTCGGCATCAGTGCCGGGCTGGTCCTGGCCCTGATGGGCATCACCGGGGCAACTGTATCGTTTCAGGATGAAATCCTGAATGTGCTGAATCCTTCCGTGTTGCAGGTTGAGAAGCAGGTTGCTGGCGTCCTGCCGCCCGTCGAACTGGTCGAGCACATTGAAGCCGCGTCGGGGAAAAAAGTCTCAATGCTCTCCGTCGAGACTGACAGCGGCAATGCGGCCAAGGTGTTTTTCACGCCGCCACCGGGCCAACGCCGTGGCGAGATGCGCTACTTCGATCCGTACACCGCCGAGTTCATGGGCGACGCCACCGGCCAGGATTTCTTCGGCTTTATGCTGCAACTGCACCGCTTCCTGGCCATGGGCGACACCGGTCGCAACATCACCGGCGCGTGCACGCTGATTCTGGTGTTCTTCTGCTTGTCCGGCCTGTACCTGCGCTGGCCGCGCCAGTGGAAAAGCTGGCGTGTCTGGCTGACCCTGGACTGGAAGAAAAAGGGGCGTAGCTTCAACTGGGATTTGCACTCGGTCGCCGGTACCTGGTGCCTGGTGTTTTACCTCTTCGCGGCGCTGACCGGGTTGTCCTGGTCCTATGAGTGGTACAACAAGGGCCTGACCCGCTTGCTGTCCGACGCACCACAAAAGGAGCGCGTGCGCGGTGGTCGCGGTCCTGCACCAAGCGGTCCGCCACCGACCGCCGACTACGCGGCGATCTGGAGCAGCGTCTACAGCGCTGCGGGCCCGGAACTCAGCGCCTACAACGTCCGAATGCCGCCAGTGGCCGGCCAGCCGGCGACCGTGTTCTACCTGCTGAAAACCTCCCCCCACGACCGCGCCGTGAACCAGATCACCCTCGATCCGGCGACCGGCATCGTCAAGCAACATGATCGTTACAGCGACAAGAGTCTCAATGCGCAATTGCTCACCAGCATCTACGCGCTGCACGTCGGCAGCTACTTCGGCATTGTCGGGCGGATCATCCTGACGATTACTGCGCTGACCATGCCGCTGTTTTTCGTCACGGGCTGGTTGCTGTACCTGGATCGCCGACGCAAGAAAAAGCAGATCAAGGACGCACGCAAAGGCCTCGAACAACCGGGCAGCGATGCGCCGGCGTGGCTGATCGGTTTCGCCAGCCAAAGCGGTTTCGCCGAGCAACTGGCGTGGCAGACGGCGGGACAATTGCAGGCCGCCGGACTGCCGGTGAACGTGCAGCCACTGGCGAGTGTCAGCGAACAGGATTTGCTGGATTCCAGTAATGCGCTATTCGTGGTCAGCACCTTCGGTGACGGCGAAGCGCCGGACAGCGCTCGGGGCTTCGAGCGCACGTTGCTGGGTCGGGCGTCGAGCCTGAAAAACCTCAACTATGCGGTACTGGGTCTCGGTGATCGCCAGTATCAGCACTTCTGCGGCTTCGCCCGACGCTTGCACGCCTGGCTGGGTGAGCATGGCGGCAAGACCCTGTTCGCGCCGGTGGAAGTCGACAGCGGCGACCCGTACGCCTTGCGTCACTGGCAGCAACAACTGGGCCTGTTGACCGGGCAAACACCGGTCGACACCTGGCAAGCACCGAGTTACGACAACTGGACACTGACCCGCCGCGAATTGATGAACCCGGACAGCAGCGGCGCACCGGTGTACTTGCTGGGTCTCACCGCCCCGTCCACCAGCAGTTGGCTGGCCGGTGATCTGGTGGAAGTGCTGCCGCGTAATTGCCCGTGGGCCATCGAGCACTTCCTCGAAGGCCTRGGCATCAACGGTCGCGCCGCCGTTGCGTTTGATGGATTGTCACAACCTCTGGAACAAGCGCTCGCCACGCGCCAATTGCCTGAGAACAGAGCCCATCTGGTCGGCCTGCACGCTCAGGCATTGCTCAATGCACTGGTGCCATTGGCCATGCGCGAATACTCCATCGCCTCGATCGCAGCTGATGGTGTGCTGGAGTTGATCGTGCGTCAGGAAATGCACGCCGACGGCAGCTTGGGCATCGGCTCCGGTTGGCTGACTGAACACGCGCCCGTGGGCGGCTCCATCAGCCTGCGCGTGCGACGCAACAGTGGTTTCCATCTGCCGGCCGAGCCGGTGCCGATGATCCTGCTGGGCAACGGCACCGGCCTGGCCGGGCTGCGCAGTTTGCTCAAGGCGCGGATTGCCGATGGGCAGCAACGGCATTGGCTGTTGTTTGGCGAACGTCATCGGGAACACGATTACCTGTGCCGCAATGAGCTGGAGGAGTGGTTGATTTCGGGCGATCTGGAGCGACTCGACCTGGCGTTCTCACGGGATCAGGCCGAGAAGATTTATGTGCAGGATCGACTGCGTGAGTCAGCGGATGAGCTGAAGAAATGGCTGGCCGACGGTGCCGTCATTTACATCTGCGGCAGCTTGCAGGGGATGGCGTCGGGCGTCGATCACGTGCTCAACGAAGTGCTCGGAATTGCTGAGGTCGATCGTCTGATCGAACAGGGCCGCTACCGCCGCGACGTCTACTGACACCCTACACTCCTTGTAGGAGCTCAGCTCCTACGGGGGGGTTGGTGTACAACCATTAGACTAGACTGGTTGCACTTTCTGCTCAAACACCGCCACCCCATCCAGATCCCGCAACACCACCCTCATCTCCCCTGTCTGCCCGTCGATATTCACCTCGCCAAAAAACTGAAATCCGGCAAACGGTGAAGTGTTCTGCGCGGGCGGAGCCTTCTCGAATACCACCTCTGGCCCGAACGTCTTATCCAGCGTATCAGGCCCAAAATTCTGTGCGTTCAAAGGCCCGGCAACAAACTCCCAGAACGGTTCAAAGTCCTGAAACGCAGCACGATCCGGGTGGTAATGATGCGCTGCGCAGTAGTGCACTTCCGCTGTCAAAAATACAAAATTTCGCACTTGCTGCGCCCGCAAGAATCCCAACAATTCAGCGATTTCCAGTTCACGTCCCTGGGCCGGTCCCGGATCACCATTGGCCACAGCTTCCCACCGCGTTACGCCGGGGCTGACCTGACCGTCGGGCGCGCCAAGGCCAATCGACATGTCGGCGGCAATGACTTTCCACTGCGCTTGCGAGCCTTTCATTTCCTGCTTGAGCCAGTCCAGTTGCTCACGCCCGAGAAAGGGTTTGGCAGCGCCGAGGTTGTCATCATTGGCGCCACGATAACTGCGCATGTCGAGCACAAACACATCGAGTAGCGGCCCATAGCCGAGCTTGCGATAAATCCGCCCGCCGCTGTCGGCGCTCTGCAAACGCATCGGTGCATATTCGAGCCAGGCCTGACGCCCGCGGCCGACCAGTTTGCGGATATCTTTCTCCTGGTAGCCTGCATCGAGCTGCTTGCCCGGCGACCAATTGTTCACCACTTCGTGGTCGTCCCATTGCCAGATCTGCGGGACCTCGGCGTTGAAGCGGCGGATGTTTTCATCCATCAGGTTGTAACGGTAGTTACCCCGATAATCGTCGAGGCTTTGCGCAACTTTGCTCTTGGCTTCGCTGGTGATGTTGCGCCACACCCGGCCACTGTCGGTGGTGAGTTGCGCCGGGATCGGACTGTCAGCGTAGATGGTGTCGCCGCTGTGGATAAAAAAGTCCGGCAGGCGCAACCGCATGGCTTCGTAGATGCGCATGCCGCCAATGTCCGGGTTGATGCCGAAGCCTTGGCCGGCGGTGTCGCCGCTCCAGACAAAACGGATGTCACGGCGGCTTTGCGGCACGCTGCGCAAATGGCCGAACCAGGGTTCGCTGGCGACACCGCTTTGGGCGTCCTCGAAGGACACGCGATAGAAAATCGCCTGATCGGCGGGCAGCCCGGTGAGTTCCACGCGCGCGGTGAAATCGGTACGGGCATCGGCCAGCGGCGAAACCAATCGGCGTGGGTTGCTGAACAGGCTGCGGGTGTCCCATTCCACCACCATGCGCGCTGGGCGGTCGCTGCGGCTCCAGATCATCGCCCGGTCACCCAGCACGTCGCCGGACTGCACGCCGTCGGTGAGTTGCGGTCGATCCTTGACCGAGGCGATCACGGCCGGGGCAAGCCCCGGCAACAGCAGCCCGGCGCCCACCGCTTGCAGGATACGACGACGACCGAGGTCAAATTCGCTCATGGTGTTCTCCCTGAAAAGGGAAACTAAAGCACATGCCGATGAAACCAGTACGACACATTTCCCCTGTGGGAGCGGGCTTGCCCGCGATAGCGGTGTGACAGTCACCGAATGAGTTGACTGTCAGGCCGTCATCGCGGGCAAGCCCGCTCCCACAAGGGATGATGTCAGGCGTTGGCGGGTTCCAGTGCCAGTTCGACTGCTTCAGGCCGTTTGAGCAGCGCATACGCCACTGCCGTCAGCAAACTCCCGGCGACAATCGCCAGCAGGTACAACAGAGCATGGTTGATTGCGTTCGGGATCGCCAGCACAAACAAACCGCCATGCGGCGCCATCAGTTTGCAGCCGAAATACATCGACAATGCCCCGGTCAGTGCGCCACCGGCAATGCTCGCCGGGATCACCCGCAACGGGTCTTTCGCAGCAAACGGTATCGCGCCTTCGGAGATGAAGCACAACCCCAGCACCAGCGCCGCTTTACCGGCTTCGCGCTCGGTTTGGGCAAACTTGCGTCGCGCAATGAACGTGGCGATGCCCAGGCCAATCGGCGGCACCATGCCGGCCGCCATGGTCGCGGCCATCGGTGCATAACTTTGCGACGCCAGCAGCCCCACCGAGAATGCGTAAGCCGCCTTGTTGATCGGACCGCCAAGGTCGACGCACATCATCCCGCCCAGCAGCACACCAAGCAGTATCGCGTTGGTGGTGCCCATGCTGTCGAGGAAGTGCGTCAGCCCTTCGAGCATCCCGGCCACCGGTTTGCCGACCACGTAGATCATCACCAGACCGGTGAACAGACTCGCCAGCAACGGGATGATCAGGATCGGTTTCAATGCCTCAAGACTCTGCGGCAAACGCGCGTAGCGGTTGATCGCCTGCGCCGCATAACCGGCGATGAAACCGGCAATGATCCCGCCGATAAAACCGGCCCCCAGGGTGCTCGCCAACATCCCGCCGATCATCCCGGGCGCCAGGCCCGGCCGGTCGGCAATCGAGTAGGCGATGTAGCCCGCCAGCAACGGCACCATCAACTTGAACGCGGTATCACCGCCGATCTGCATCAGCGCCGCCGCCAACGTGCCCGGTTCCTTGAACGCGGTGATGCCGAACACAAAGGACAGTGCAATCATCAAGCCGCCCGCCACCACCATCGGCAGCATGAACGACACCCCGGTCAGCAGGTGTTTGTAAACGCCCGTCTTCTCTTGTTTGGCCGGACCTTTGGAGCCGGTAGCGGCGGTTTCCTGCCGACCTTCGGCCAGCGCCTTGTTCAGCGTCGCTTCGGCGTGCTTCAGCGCAATGCCGGTGCCGCAGCGGTAAATCTTCTTGCCGGCGAAACGCTCGGTGGCGACTTCGATATCACAAGCCAGTAGCACCACATCGGCATCGGCAATCGTTTCCGCGCTCAACGGATTGCGCGCGCCGACCGAGCCCTGGGTTTCCACTTGCAGATCGTAGCCCAGACGCTTGGCCGCTTGTTGCAACGCTTCGGCGGCCATGAACGTGTGCGCGACACCGGTCGGGCACGCAGTGACCGCGACCAGTCGTGGCACGTTTTTCGTGAGGGCGGCGGGCTCGGCGACTGCTTCGGGGGCAACGTATAGCTGAGCTTCTTCAGCGCCGCGACGCAGCACCGCTTCGACGTCTTGCAGGGCTTGCGCCGGGGTGCTCTGGTAGACGCGCTTGCCGACAAATCGGGTCATGTCCACCGGCGCGCTGGTGACCAGCAACACCCACTCGGCGCCCTCAATGGTGGCCGCCGACAGTTGCCGCTCCGGATGCGCCGCATCCACTACTTCGACGCAGGTCATCCAGCCCTGACGCTGAGCCGCCGCATCGAGCAAGCGTGCGCACAGCACACTGGTGACCATGCCGTTCGGGCAGGCCGTAACAATGGCTAACTTCATCACAAACCCTCTTATTGTTCTGTCAGGGGACGCACGCGCACACCCTGTTCAAGCTGCGCCAATTGCGCGGCATCGCCGATGCCGAAACCGATCTGGGTGACCGCCATCGCGGCAATCGCCGTGGCAGTGCGCAGGGTCTGTTCAGGCGTATCGGCGCTGAGCAGTCCATGAAGCATGCCGGCCAATAACGAATCGCCCGCGCCCACCGTGCTGGCGACGCTGACCTTGGGCGGGGTGGCATGCAACGCCGAACCGACACTGAACCAGTTCACGCCATCCGCCCCGTGTGAGATCACCACGTGCTCGACTCCCTGAGCGTGCAATCGGCTCGCCGCTTGCGCCTGTGCCGCGACCGAAACGACCTCGCAGCCCACTGCATCAGCCAGCTCTTCGGTGTTGGGTTTGATCAGCCACGGCCCGGCTTTGAGTGCCACTCGCAACGCTTCACCACTGGTGTCGAGGGCGACGTTCAACCCGAGTTTTTTCAAGCGCACAATCAACGCTTGCAACCAGTGCGCACTGACACCTAGCGGCAAGCTGCCGGCGACGACGACCACATCGTGACCTGGCGCAATCTGCACGAGGCGATCGAACAACGCCTGCTGCGCGGCTTCACTGACCCTCGGTCCCGGACCATTGATATCGGTGATGCGCCCGTCGCTTTCCGCCAGTTTGATGTTGCTGCGAGTCTCGCCGGGAACACGGATGAACGCATCGACAAAACCGCGTTTGGCAAACAGGGTTTCGAACGCCTGGAGATTGTCCTCCCCGAGGAATCCGCTGACGGTCAGCTGATGGCCGAGATCCGCCAACACTTGCGCCACGTTCACGCCCTTACCGGCGGCGTGGGTGTGCATGGCGTCGCTGCGGTTGACTTGCCCGGGTTCCAGGCGTGGCAATTGAACGGTGAGGTCCAGCGCCGGGTTGAGGGTCAGGGTTAAAATCCGGGCCATTACAGAGCCTCCACTAATGCGCGCACTTCATTGGCGCTGCCCACAGCCAATGCCTGTCGGGCGAGAATTTGCGTCTGGGCAAGGCTAAGTTCACGAATACGCGCCTTGACCTCGGCAATGCTGCGGCCCGACACGCTGAGTTCGTCCACGCCGAGTCCGACCAACACCGGCACCGCCAGCGGATCAGCCGCCAACTCGCCACACACGCCTACCCATTTGCCATGGGCATGCGCCGCGCGCACGGTGATGTCGATCAGTTGCAGCACCGCCGGGTGCAAGCCGTCGGCCTGGGCGGACAAGGTCGGATGACCGCGGTCGATGGCCAAGGTGTATTGCGTCAGGTCGTTGGTGCCGACGCTGAAGAAGTCGACCTCTTTGGCCAGCACCGGCGCCAGCAAGGCGGCCGACGGCACTTCGATCATGATTCCCAGTTGCAGGTCGGCAACCGGGATTTCCAGGCGCAAGCGTTCGGTCATGTCCCGCGCCTGACGCCACTCATCGACGCTGCCCACCATCGGAAACATGATCCGCAGCGGACGGTTGTCGGCGGCCCGCAGCAAGGCGCGCAATTGCGCTTCCATGATCTTCGGGCGTTGCAATGTCAGGCGAATGCCGCGTACGCCGAGGAACGGATTCTCTTCCTTGGCGATGGGCCAATACGGCAGCGGTTTGTCGCCACCGACATCAAGGGTTCGCACCACCAGCGGCCGGCCCGCCAGGCCGTCGAGGACGCGACGGTATTCGACTTCCTGAGTGGCCTCGTCCGGCGCCTGCGGGTGAGCCATGAAAATCAATTCGGTGCGCAGCAGGCCAATGCCTTCGGCGCCCTGCTCTACCGCGCTGGTGACGCCCGCGCTTTCACCAATGTTGGCGAACACTTCGACTGCGTGACCATCGGTGGTGAGCGCCGGTTGATGACGTTGTTCAGCGGCCACTTGCAGGCGCTGTTCGCGGGTGTCGCGTTCTTCGGTGGCGCGTTGCAAGGTCAGCGCATCGGCATCCACATGAAGGCGGCCGCGCTGGCCGTCAATCAGCAACGGCGTACCCGGCGCCAGCAGCAACACGGCCTCCCCGGCACCGACCAGCGCCGGAATGCCCAGCGCTCGAGCGACAATGGCGCTGTGGGCGGTCGCACCGCCACGAGCCGTGAGAATGCCGGCGACGCGAGCCGGATCGAGACGCGCCACGTCGGATGGCCCCACTTCGTCCATCACCAGAATGTAAGGCTGGTCAGGTTCGCTCGGTGTTTCGACGCCGGCCAGTTGCGCCAGTACACGACGGCCGATGTCGCGCAAATCAGCCGCACGCTCGGCGAGCAATGCGTCCTGCAACGACTCCTGTTGCTTGGCCGCCGCTTCGATCACCCCCATGCACGCTGCCTCGGCGCTTTCGCCTTGCTTGAGACGGGTGTCGACTTCATCGCTCAGTTCCGGGTCGTCGAGCATTTCCTGGTGAGTGATGAAAATCTCGCGGATGGCCTTGGACTTGCTACGTTCGATCAAGCCTTCGATGTCGCGACGCACCTGCGCCATTGCGAGTTTGAGACGCTCACGTTCGATGCCGGCAGACTCACCGCGCAACGGATAATCGATGATTTGCAGCACCTGAATATGCGCCGGGCCGATGGCAATGCCCGGGGCCGCGGCGATGGCTTGAATCACACTGCCGGACGCCGGGGCGAGCAGCACTTCGGCCTCATCGGCGACTTCTTCGCGCTGTTGGCTCACCGCCGGCAATGGCTCGACTTCTTCACCGAGACCTTCTTCGATGGCGGCCAACAGGGCCGGCAAGGCATCAGCGGCAATGCTCGGTTCGGCGATAAATTCCAGCACCTGGCCCCGACGGGCGCCGAGGCTGAGCAGTTTGCTCAAACTTTTTACCGACACCGCGCTGTCTTGGCCGTCGACGATGCGTACGCGAATTTCACCTTCAAAACTTTTCGCCAGTTGCGCGAGGATCTTCGCCGGGCGCGCATGCAAACCATGGGCGTTCGCCAGCGCAATGCGCGCGCTCGGCCAGTCCGCCGGCAGTTCGCCGCCGAGGACTTCGAGCACTTTGCGGCTGCTGGTGGCGCGGCCCAGTTCGTGGCCGCGACCTTCAATCAGCAACGCACACAGACGTTCTAGCAAGGCCTGATGCGCTTCACCGAGGCTGGCCAGGCAGAACAGTCCGCTGAGCGGCTGGCCGAGGTAGCGTATTGGTTTGTCCGGGGTGACGAAGGCCAGGCCCGGGCGCTTGACCGTTTGCTCGCTGTGCAACCACCACAAGCCGTCGCCCAAGGGCAACGCTTCGACCTGTTGCAACACGGCGGAGAAACCGTTGCTCACGCAATCGGCCTGGCGCAGCAAACGCGCACCGCGCCAGACCAGTTCTTCGAAGTCATCGGCAGACACACCAAGGCCGATCATCTGTGCATCCAGCGCCAATTCCTGCGGCGCGCCTTGCAGCAGTTTCAACAAGGCCTCGGCGGAGCTCGCACGGCGCAAGGCCTGGCCCAGATCGGTTTCGCCGAGGGCGCGGGTCAACAGTTGCAACAAACGCAAATGCTCATCGGACTTGGCCGCGATACCGATCGCCAGGTAAACGATCTGACCATCCCCCCAATCCACGCCTTCGGGGAATTGCATCAGCCGCACGCCGGTGGAAAACACCTGATCACGGGTTTGCGGCGTACCGTGGGGGATGGCAATACCTTGTCCGAGAAAGGTCGAGCCCTGAGCTTCACGCGCCTGCAAACCGGCCAGATACCCCTCGGCGACCAGTCCATCGGTGACCAGATGCTCGGCCAATAACTGCAACGCTGCGGACTTATCCACAGCCGACTGGCCCATGGAAATCTGCTCTATGGTGAGCTCGAGCATGCTTTCTCCTTTTTGGCGTCTGATGACGCCAGGTATTGTTTTGAATGAATCAGCTTAGGCGCCTAATCTTCACTTTTGGCGGTTTCACGGCAGAACCGGCCAAAGGTGCTTACAGTCCCGAAAATACGCCTGCTGAAACGTTTAATCTAGAATACTTGGCACGTTACTCGATAATGTCTCATCCTTGAAGCCCAACTTGTCGGATGTGCTTGGACATTAGTCGTCTGCCTGATTCGGGTAGGATTGGCGAAAATGTCGGGCAAGCTCGAAAAAACAAGGAAATCCCGAGTTGAAACTCAGTGATATCGCACAGTTGGCCGGTGTGTCCGTAACCACCGCCAGTTATGTCATTAATGGCAAGGCCGAACAGCAGCGCATCAGCAGTGCCACTGTCGAGCGCGTGCGCGCGGTCGTCGAGCAGCATGGCTTTACGCCTAATCCTCAAGCGGCCGGGTTGCGCAGTCGGCRTACGCGTACCTTGGGCTTTATTCTGCCGGACCTGGAAAACCCCAGTTACGCACGAATCGCCAAACTGCTGGAACAAGGTGCCCGGGCGCGCGGCTATCAATTGCTGATCGCCAGTTCCGACGATGCGCCGGACAGTGAACGGCAATTGCTGCAACTGTTCCGCGCCCGGCGCTGCGACGCGCTGATCGTCGCCAGTTGCCTGCCGCCCGGTGAYGACAGCTACCGCCAGTTGCAGGCCAAAGGCATTCCGATCATCGCCATCGACCGGGTCATGGAACCCGAGCATTTCTGCTCGGTGATCAGTGATGACCGCGAGGCCAGCCTGCACTTGACCCGCAGTCTACTGGACCCATTGCCCAAGCAGATCGCCTTGATCGGCGCGCGCCCCGAGTTGAGTATCAGCCAGGAACGCGCGGCCGGCTTCAAAGAAGCGCTGGACGGATTCCAGGGCGAGGTGTTGATCGAGCACGGCGAATCGTTCAGCCGCGAGTGCGGCAAGCAGTTGATGGAAGAAATGCTCCAGCGTCTGGGACATCTGCCAAATGCTCTGGTGACCACCTCCTACGTGCTGCTTCAGGGTGTGTTCGATGCCTTGCACGACTATCCGCTGAAAACCCGTCCGTTGCGCCTGGGTACGTTCGGCGACACGCAGCTGCTGGACTTCCTGCCGCTGCCGGTCAACGCCATGGCTCAGCAGCATCAGTTGATCGCCGATAAAGCCCTTGAGCTCGCACTGGCCGCCATCGAGCAGTCCGATTACCAACCCGGCGTGCAGGCCATCGCGCGGACTTTCAAGCAGCGTATTCACCGGGACTGAACCGTGGAGCTGATCGACAGCCACACTCATCTGGATTTTCCGGATTTCGACGAGGACCGTCAGGCGCTACTGGCCGAAAGCCGCGCCCTGGGTGTGCGGCGGATGGTGGTGTTGGGGGTTTATCAGGCGAATTGGCAGCGAGTCTGGGAGCTGGTGCAAAGTGATCCCGACTTGCATGCTGCATTCGGTTTGCACCCGGTTTACCTGGAAAATCATCGACCTGAAGATTTACGTGAGCTCGCCGACTGGCTGACGCGTCTGGCCGGCCATCGGCAGTTATGCGCAGTGGGCGAGATCGGCCTGGATTATTTCATCGAAACCCTGGATCGAGAGCGCCAGCAGGCGCTGTTCGATGCGCAACTGCAACTGGCGGCGGACTTTAATCTGCCGGCGCTGATTCATGTGCGGCGCAGCCATGCGGCAGTGATTGCCACACTGAAACGCTTTCGTTTGAAACACGCAGGGATCATCCACGCCTTTGCGGGCAGCAAGGAAGAAGCGCGCGAATACATCAAGCTCGGTTTCAAACTGGGTCTGGGTGGTGCCGCGACTTGGCCGCAGGCACTGCGCATGCACCGTGTGCTCGCTGATTTGCCGCTGGAATCCGTGGTGCTGGAAACCGACTCACCGGACATGGCACCGGCCATGTTTCCCGGCCAACGCAACAGCCCGGCACACCTGCCGGCGATCTGCGCGGCACTGGCACAGATCATGGCGATCAGCCCTGAGCAATTGGCCGCAGCCAGCACAGCCAATGCGTGCGAGCTGTTCAACTGGTAATCAGTCGGCGTGGGCCTTGGCGGCATCCAGAATCAGCGTGAGGTGTTGCCGTTGCCGGGCGAACTGATTGATGGAGTAGTAGACCAGAATCGCGATCAGCGAAAAATTCAGCTGTTCAACCACGCTGAGCATTCCGATCCATTCCATGACCAGCGCCACCAGGACCGCGGTGCACACCATCACCAGGGTGCTCGCCCGGAGCATGGCCAGTGAGTCGAGAGACTTGAAGCGCTTGATCTGTTTCGGGTCGATCAACTGCAAGGCTTTATGACAGTGAGTGCAGGCGAACGACTCGTTGATCGCAATGGCATTGATTTGCCAGGTTTCGAGCACACAGGTACACCCGCAATGGGCGCAGCGCCCCTGGACTCCGATCGTTGCGACAGACATAACCCCGCCTCCTCATGGCAAGCCCGAGTGAAAGATCCCCCTCATTGAAGACGAAAAATCAGAGCACTGAGGACAACAGGCCATTATCCGCCCGAAAAAATAAAAAGCACTACAAATTGTGTGTGAAATCTGTGGGAGTGAGCAAACTCGCTCCCACAGGGATTTTTTCAAACCCTGAAAGCGCTGATCAGGTGCTTGAGTTCCACCACCTGAGCCGACAACGCACGGCTGGCATCCTCGGTCTGGTGCGCCCCTTCTGCAGTGCGCTCACCGGCACGGTTGATCTCGACAATGTTCTGATCGATGTCGTGGGCGACAGCATTCTGCTGCTCGACAGCAGCAGCGATCTGCTGGTTCTGGTCAACGATCATGCCGACGGCGCCGAGGATGTTTTCCAGCGCCTGCTGGACCTTTTCCGACTGCCCGACCGTGCCGTCAGCCACCTGATGACTGATGCCCATGGCTTTCACCGCCGCGCCGACTCCGCTATGAAGCTTGCTGATCATCTTTTCGATTTCTTCGGTCGATTGCTGGGTGCGTTTGGCCAGCGTCCGGACCTCATCGGCCACCACCGCAAAACCACGCCCCTGCTCTCCGGCCCGCGCGGCTTCAATGGCCGCGTTAAGGGCCAGCAGATTGGTCTGCTCCGCGATGCTTTTGATCACTTCCAGCACGCGGCTGATGGACTGGCTGTCGCTGGCCAGTTGATTGATCACCAGCACCGACTGATCGATCTCACTGGCCAATTGCGCGATGCTGCCCTGCTGGGACGCCACCAGCCCGCGGCCGGTGATGGTCTCGTCATTGACGCTGTGGGCGCTGCTGACCGCCGCAGCCGCACTGCGCGCCACCTCGAGGGAGGTGGCCGACATCTGGTTCATGGCCGTGGCGACCTGCTCAATCTGCGTACGTTGCCCGGCCACCGCCTGGTTGCTCTGGGTAGAAACGCTTTGAACCTGCCCGGCCTGACGCTCGACCTCATTCACGGTCTTGCCGACGCGCTCGATCAGGTCATGGATTTTCTTCACAGTGCTGTTGAACACCTCGCCCAACTCGCCCAGCTCATCGCGGCTATGCGCGCGAAAGGTCACCGTCATGTCACCGGCTGCGACCTTATCCRTCATTGCGCCCAGCCGCTTGAGGGTGGTGCGGGTTGAAGCGTAGAAGCCRCCGTAAAGGTAAAAAATCAGCACAAACACCACCGACAGCGCCACGGTCTGCAAGACCATGTGGGTGCGGTTTTGCTCCAGTCGCTGCTGCAACTGTGTGCCGAGGAACTTCAGCGTGGCTTCATTGAGTTGGTAAGTTTGGTCCATCAGGCCGGTGACCTGATCGTAAAAGCCCTGCCAGGGTGTATCGAGTGTGTCCGCCATCACCACTTTTTCTTCGAACAGCTCACTGGCTTTTTTCAGCGAGGCCTTGCTGCTATCAGCTTGCGCAGCCAGGGTTTCGCGCGCTGCCTTGCTGGAGCCCAAGGCGTCCTGCAGCTTCAGGCTGTATTCACCCTGAAGCCTTTCGATCTGTGCCAACAGCTCATCAAATCGAGTGCTCGACGCAGAGTTGATAAAGCCTTGCCCCAGCGAAAAGGAACCCATCGCCCGGCCTTCGCCCAGCAGTTGGGTCACACGCGGAGTGACGCTTGTGATCAGTTCGCTCAGTTGACGCATATCGCTTTGGCTGTCACGACTGAGGCCGGCCTGAGTGGCGATGATCTGGCTGAAAATCTGCGCGTTGCCAAGCAGTTTTCCGATCATTCCACTTTTGCTTTGCACAGAGCTTTCCAATTGCTGGGTCTTGAACGCAGCGACCATTTCATCGCGTTTGTCGTCGAAAGCCGTGATCTGCTCCGGATCAGTGGTCATGGCCGTCATCCCCTGCAGGCGCGTGAGGATATTTTGCTCCAGCGTGCCGATCTTCGACTCGACATTGCCGGCCTTGCCGGACTGGCCCAGCGTGACGTTGATCTGTACCAGATTGTTCAGGGTTTCCAGGTCTCGCCGAAGGGTCAGGCCGCTGCCCAGCAGGTCGAGGCTCTGAAGTTCGACTTGCGTGCCCTGAAATTCACGATAGGAGTCGCGCACCAGATAAAAATTGGTAACCAGCATGGGCACAAGGAACAGCACGCTGATCAGGCTGAACTTCATGCCGAAGCTCAGGCGGTTCATCAGCGCGACGGCGGGATAGAGCAAGCTCTTCACTGGAAGTCTCCCTTTGAGTTCTTATTTTTATTTTTCAGGCGCTGACTGGCGGCAGATAGCCACTATTCAGTGCTATCCCTGTATATCTTAAATCGGCAGGATGTTTTGTAACTTAAGGTTAACGAAGGGCAACACATCCCTGTAATTGGATGGACTCGCCCAAGCCGAGGCGTCTATGCACCACGGTGGCATTCTATGAAAGCCAACGACAGCGAGGGCGAGTCCTTTCAATTACAGGGATCGGTGTGCTACGGGAAGACAGTCCACAGCGCAAAACCGGCGTACCAGAGCACCGCCGCGCGCAGTAGCAACTCCCAGATCCGGTCCAGGCTGTTGATGCCATCCGGTCCGACGACCGGGGCCGGAATTT
Source organism: Pseudomonas sp. P5_A12 (assembly GCF_056400685.1). Lineage (NCBI taxonomy): Bacteria > Pseudomonadati > Pseudomonadota > Gammaproteobacteria > Pseudomonadales > Pseudomonadaceae > Pseudomonas > Pseudomonas sp. P5_A12. The sequence continues at coordinate 25,991 of NZ_JBFUKU010000046.1, forward strand.
CGCCGGCCACCATCCCGACCTTCTCGATCAACTGAGCGGCGCTGATGTTCCAGTTCAGCAACTCATTCAACATCACCCGGCCGACCGCCACAAAGTTACCGACCAGTGCAAAACTCGCCGCCAGCAACCGCACGGGCACCCAATCAAAGGCGTGACGCAATTGGGCCGCGCGCTCGACCACGGCCGGGTTCTGCCCATGTTCCTCGGTCAGTGCCAACAAGCGATAACTCAGGGCGGCAACCGGCCCCAGCAGGAAGTACCAGAAAATGACCGCAAAGAAACTCTGGTAAGCCTCCCACAGCAGGTGCGCTTCAACCCGTTCCAGCAATTGTTCGGCGCTTTCGGCGCAAATATCCAGGTCACGTTCGGCCACATGCTCAGCGGCTTGCAGGTCTTCCCGACGCCAAGCATCGCGAAATGGCCCCAGGCCGGCCAGCAGATCGCCGCGGCCCAGGCTGTAAATCACCACCAGCAAATGCACCGGTAACGCCAGCAGACCATAGGCCACGGGATCCAGCACCACCAGCAGCAACCCCAGCAGCGCAACCGGCAGCAACACCATAATGATAAGGATCAACCATGGCCGGTCGATCAGACGTGGCGTGACCTCAAGCTTGTTCAGCTCGCGCACCCAACCGCCATCACGTTGGACCCGATGACGCAGTGCCGAGAACTTCTCGATCCACACCGCCAACAGCAACACCAGAAAACTCATTGTCCTTCCTCTTTTGCCAGTGCCGCGCGATAGCGTGCCCAGTCGAACGCCGGTCCTGGATCGGTCTTGCGCCCCGGCGCGATGTCGCTGTGCCCACAAATGCGCTGCGCAGTGATGCCGGTGTAGGCGTTTTGCAGCTGCCGGGTCAAAGCCGTCAGCGCGAGATACTGAGCATCGGTGAACGGCAGATCATCCGTGCCTTCAAGCTCGATGCCCACCGAAAAATCGTTACAGGTTTCCCGGCCCTCGAAACTCGAAACACCGGCGTGCCAGGCACGCTCACTGCAAGAGACAAACTGTGTGACAGTGCCGTCACGCTCAATCAGAAAGTGGGCTGACACCCGCAAGTCAGCAATGCCTTCAAAATAAGGATGCTCCGTGACATCCAGACGATTCTGGAAAAATTCCTGCACCTTGCCGGTGGCGAACTGCGCTGGCGGCAAGCTGATGTTGTGGATCACCAGCAGGGAAATTTCGCCCGAGGGGCGCGCATTGAAGTTGGGTGAGGGGCATAAACGCACGTCCTGACACCAACCGCTCGCGGGGTCCAACTGCATACAGGTTCCTTCAGCGACGACTGTGTTGGCGCCCAGTATGCCGCGATAGACCCTCCGGATGCGATCACTTGCCACGAATGGAACGTCTATGAGGCCTTGGGTTGACTCGTGCCATGGCCCTATAATCGAGCCACTTTGTTTGTGGAGTCCGTTATGCCGAACCTACGTCTCGCCGACTTGACCGCCGAAATCGAAGCCAACGTACGCCGTGCGTTGCGCGAAGACATCGGCAGCGGCGACATCACCGCGCAGCTGATCCCGGCCGAACGCCTGGCAAAAGCCACCATCATCACTCGTGATGCCGCCGTCATTGCCGGCACTGYGTGGGTTGATGCGGTTTTCCGGCAACTGGACCCACGGGTCGCGGTGCATTGGCAGGTGTGTGACGGCGAACGGGTCAAACCCAATCAGGCGCTGTTCCACCTCGAAGGCCCGGCGCGCTCGCTGCTCTCCGGAGAACGCAGTGCCCTGAACTTCCTGCAATTGCTGTCGGGCGTCGCCACGCGTGCGCAATATCTGGCGGATTTTGTCGCCAACACCCAAGTGAAGTTGCTCGACACCCGTAAAACCCTGCCCGGCCTGCGCCTGGCAC